>NZ_JBHVQU010000003.1:0-113104 GCF_042886655.1 Peribacillus sp. NPDC058002
CTGTGGAACTAGGACAGAAAAACCCCCGAAGCCTCTGCCGGCTTCGGGGGTTTTTCGTTATCCCCAAGGTTTTAAGACTTTTTTGTACCACGGGGCCCTTTTTTGTTCTTCTTCTTTTGGGGCATGTTTCGGACCCTTAAAGTGCTCGGCACAGTATTCGACAGGTTCGGTTCCTTTAACATAATAAGTCAATCTTGAAACAGGACAATCCTTTGTGGCCAATTTTCCGCTAACGGGATTCACCTTCACCCCGATTACGTTTTTGGTTTCTTTAAACGATTTTGCCGGTTTCCCTTGCAGGCCCTTCTCCATATAGGAAGCCCAGATTTTCTTTGCATAGCCCTTTTCTGCAGGGATTTCGATCTTTTTGCCTTGATCATATCCAGTCCATACTCCTGCAACAAGCCCCGGTGTGTAACCGATCATCCAGCTATCCGTCGGGGTGGACCCTGATTTGCCGGCATATGGGCGGGTTAACTGGGAATTGATGGTGCTGCCGGTCACCTTTGTATAGCCATTTAAGGTTTCATCGAAAACACCCGTAAGCATCTGGGTCATGACAAATGCCTTGTCCTCATCCAAAATCTGTTCCGGTTTCTCATTTTCATCAAAAATCACTTCACCTTTTTGATTTTCAACTTTTTTGATAAACACGGGCTTAACCTTCTTGCCGCCGTTGGCCAGAATGCTATACGCGTTCACCATTTCAATCGCCCTTACACCTGACGTACCGAGTGCCAGGGAAGGAACCGCATCCATCTTTGCCGTGATTCCGAAACGTTGCGCCGTATCGACCAATGTCTGTTCCCCAAGGAACAAGTGCGTTTTTACGGCGAAGATATTATCGGAAAGAGCAATGGCTTGGGCCATCGTGATTTCGCCTTCCGCATATTGATGGTTGTAATTATGCGGTGTGTATGATGAGTGACCATCATCGAAAGAAAATGTAGTTGTCTCGCTCTTTAAGGTGGTGGATGGTGTGAACCCGTTCTCCAGCGCTGAATAATATAGCAATGGCTTCATGGTTGAACCAGGCTGGCGAACGGCCTGTGTAGCTCGATTGAATGGCGACTCGGCATAATCTTTACCGCCGACGAGCGCACGGACCTCCCCGGAATCAGGATCCATTGCCACGATCGAGGCTTGAATGCCTGAAGACTTGGGTATGGTATTGGAAAGAACATCTTCGGCTGCATCCTGTTGGGTTTCGTCCAGTGTGGTGTAGACCCTAAGCCCGCCGAGCTCGATCGTCCGGTCATCCAAATGAAGCTGGGACTTTAAAGCTTGTTTGACGGCATCTTGGAAATAGGGAGCGGTCTTATTGGTGACCGTTCCGTGCTCGCCCTTTAATGTAAGGGATGTCCGCAATGCTTCCGCAATATTTTTTCCTGAAATGTAGTTTTGGTTTTTCATGGCTTGCAGGACAACTTTCTGCCTGGATTTCGCTTTTTCAAAGTTATCCAATGGTGAATAGTTTGACGGCCCTTTTGGTATTCCGGCCAGCATGCTCGCTTCAGGAAGAGTCAAATCCTTGGCATCCTTGCCAAAGTAATATTGACTTGCAGCTTGGGCTCCATATGCGCCGTGGCCATAGTAAATCGTATTTAAATAGCCTTCTAGAATTTCCTTTTTGGAGTAGTTCATTTCTAAACGAATCGTATAAAAAGCCTCATTAAACTTACGCGACCACGTTTTGTCATGCCCAAGAAACAGGTTCCTGGCATACTGCTGGGTTATGGTGCTTGCACCCTGGACTTTGGACATTGCCTTAATATCAGCAAGGATGGCACCGCCGATCCGCTTTATATCAAATCCATTATGAGTGTAAAACTGGCGATCCTCAACGGCGACAGTCGCTTGGATGAGCTGTGGTGAAATCGACTCCATTCCGGCCCAATAACGTTTTTGGCCATTATCTGTTTCACCGATCACATTTCCATTATCACTATAATAGAGAGTGGACTGCGGTACGACCAAAGGGGGAGGACCTAATATTTTTGCATAAATCAGTAAAGAGAGAAGCAATACAAAGAGTATCGTGAGCCCGATTGTGGCAAGGATGATGAAGGCCCGTACATATTTAGTTGTCCTTTTAAATCGTTCGCTTGGAATCAATTCCATTGCTTTCACCTCTCTTATCAGGTAAGAATCTAGTATCTATTACTATTATGGAAAAAAAAGAAAATTTTAAACATAAGAACTGCATTTATGAAATTTATCTTGCAATTCTGCTAGATTCGTCTATAATTTTTCTAGCTAATGACTATACCGATTTTGGGGAACCTATAAGGTAACTGACAATATGAAATGGAAAAGGAGCGTTAATAAATGAGCATTTGGTTTACTGAAAAACAAACAGAGAATTTTGGTATTACGATGAAAGTGAATCGTACTTTACATACGGAGCAAACTGAGTTTCAAAAGCTTGATATGATTGAAACGGAAGAGTGGGGCAATATGCTATTGCTGGATGACATGGTAATGACTTCACAGCGCGATGAATTCGTTTACCATGAAATGGTAGCCCATGTTCCTTTATTTACCCATCCTAATCCAGAAAACGTTTTGGTTGTAGGCGGAGGAGACGGAGGAGTTATCCGTGAAATCCTAAAACACCCAAGCGTAAAAAAAGCTACATTGGTTGATATCGATGGGAAAGTTATCGAATACTCAAAGAAATTCCTGCCTGAAATTGCAGGCATGCTTGAAGATCCGCGTGTAGACGTACAAGTTGGGGATGGTTTCATGCACATCGCCAAAAGTGAAAATGAATATGACGTGATCATGGTTGACTCGACTGAACCTGTCGGACCTGCTGTCAATTTATTCACAAAAGGTTTTTATGCCGGGATTTCCAAAGCTTTGAAAGAAGACGGGATTTTTGTGGCACAATCCGACAACCCTTGGTTTAAAGCGGACTTAATTCGCGATGTACAACGTGATGTGAAAGAAATATTCCCAATCACCAGCCTGTATTTAGCGAATATCCCGACATATCCAAGCGGCCTTTGGGCATTCACGATCGGGTCGAAAAAATATAATCCATTAGAAGTGACTGAAGATCGTTTCCATGAAATGGAAACTAAATATTATACAAAAGAACTTCATAAAGCAGCATTCGTTCTGCCTAAATTCGTTCAAGATTTAGTGAAATAAGGGAGGCATGGACCATGAAATTCGATGAAGCTTATTCAGGCAATGTATTCATTAAAAGCCACCCTGTTTTTGAAGAATCAGAAGCTGTACTATACGGCATGCCGATGGACTGGACGGTAAGTTTCCGTCCGGGTTCTCGATTCGGCCCTACCCGGATTCGTGAAGTTTCAATTGGTTTGGAAGAATACAGTCCTTATTTAGATCGTGAATTAGAGGAAGTTAAATTCTTTGATGCCGGGGATATTCCATTACCATTCGGCAATCCGCAGCGCAGTATCGATATGATTGAAAAATTTGTCGACAGCGTGTTGGATGCAGGTAAGTTCCCAATGGGCATGGGAGGGGAACATCTTGTCACATGGCCAGTCATTAAAGCCATGTTCAAAAAGTATCCCGATATGGCCATCATCCATATGGATGCCCATACAGATTTACGTGAGGATTATGAAGGGGAGCCGCTTTCCCATGCGTCCATCATCCGTAAATCCGCAGAACTTATCGGCCCGAAAAATGTATACTCTTTCGGCATTCGTTCCGGTTTGAAGGAAGAATTCCAATGGGCAAAAGAAAATGGCATGCACATCTCTAAATTTGAAGTTCTTGAACCTCTGAAAGAAGTACTGCCGCAGTTAGCTGGTCGTCCTGTATATGTGACGATCGACATCGATGTTCTTGATCCTGCGCACGCGCCAGGGACAGGCACCGTTGATTGTGGAGGCATCACTTCCAAAGAGCTTTTGGCTTCGATTCATGAGATAGCACGGTCCGAGATTAATGTAGTCGGCTGCGATTTAGTAGAAGTGGCACCGATTTATGATCCATCCGAGCAAACTGCGAACACGGCGAGCAAGCTGATTCGCGAAATGATTCTAGGTTGGGTTCAAAAAGGTTAAGGATGGAAGGCTTGGCTGTTCCCGTTTTTTGCGGGAATGGTCTTTTTTTATCCATTCAGGAAAAGAATTTTATACCTGAAGGACCCTTTTTGAATAATTTCGCCCCAATGAGTCATTATTGCGTTAAAATCAAATGAATGGCAACAACATGATTTCGACAGTTTATCCCCACATTTTTGGATTTACACTTTATTTTCCGCTCCAAGTTGAAACTTCCTTGAAGAATATTTATACTTATAAAGTTAAGAACGACATGATGAAGGAAGTGTAGCTTTGACTCTTCATGATATAGATAAGCATGCTATTAAAGTGACTTTACAGACAAAAATCATGCACGGCTCAGAAACGGAAACGTATGAGCTGGTGACATTTGGTACAAAAATGTATAAAGGTGCAGATTTATATTTGCAATATAAAGAGGAAAATGAAGCCGGTCAAACACAAACGACCATCAAGCACAAACCGGATGAAACGATCCTGCTTAGAAATGGCGACATTAAAATGAGGCAGCTTTTCCGCCTGCAGGAAGCGACAAATGGACATTATGAAAGTATATATGGCAGGTTAGGATTACGGACGACCGCGAAGAAGATACATCATCAATGGGATGAACAGACCAAACAAGGGAAACTTGTCCTTAAATATACGTTACATATGCAGGGAAGCGAACCCGGTCAATATGAGATGACGATTTCCTACAAGGAGGAAGCATAGCGCATGAATATAGTAAAAGAGGTACAGGAAAAACTGAAAGAAGAGATTAAAGCGGCAGTCATTAAAGCTGGGTTGGCAACGGAAGAGCAGATTCCAAATGTTGTATTGGAACTGCCAAGAGATAAGACACACGGAGATTATTCCACGAATATGGCCATGCAATTAACGAAGATTGCAAAGAAAGCGCCAAAGATGATAGCAGAGGCAATCATCGAAAACTTTGACAACTCAAAAGCATCCATCGAAAAAATCGAGATTGCAGGACCTGGTTTCATCAACTTCTACATGAATAATTCCTATTTGACAGAATTGGTTCCTGTCATTTTGAAAGTGGATGAAGCATATGGGGAAAGTGACTTTGGTAAAAGCGAAAAAATCCAAGTGGAGTTCGTTTCCGCGAACCCGACCGGTGATCTTCACCTTGGTCATGCCCGTGGTGCAGCAGTAGGTGATACATTATGTAATGTCCTCTCTAAAGCAGGTTATGATGTTTCACGTGAATACTATATCAACGACGCAGGAAACCAAATTAATAATTTGGCCATTTCCATAGAAGCCCGCTATTTCCAGGCACTTGGCCTCGAAAAGGATATGCCGGAGGGCGGCTATCATGGCGAAGATATCATTGGCATCGGTAAAACGCTTGCCAGTGAATTTGGGGATAAATATGTAAATGCAGATGAAAAGGAACGTTTTGAATTTTTCCGTGAGTACGGCTTGAAATATGAAATGGAAAAACTGAAAACGGACTTGGCTAATTTCCGTGTCGGATTCGATGTATGGTACTCCGAAACATCTCTATATCAAGACGGTAAAATTGATGAGGCACTCAAAGTGTTGAGGGACAGGGGCCATGTCTACGAGGAAGATGGGGCTACATGGTTCCGCTCTACTGAACTAGGCGATGATAAAGACCGGGTGCTAATTAAGCAGGATGGGTCTTACACATATCTGACACCGGATATTGCCTATCACCGTAATAAATTGGAGCGCGGCTTTGAAACGCTGATCAATATCTGGGGTGCAGACCACCACGGCTATATACCGCGTATGAAAGCGGCGATCGAAGCATTGGGGTACAAACGCGAGCAGCTTGAAGTGGAAATCATCCAGCTTGTTCACCTGTACAAGGATGGCGAGAAAATGAAGATGAGTAAGCGTACCGGTAAAGCAGTTACGATGCGTGACCTTATTGACGAAGTGGGTCTCGATGCAACCCGTTATTTCTTTGCGATGAGAAGTGCCGATACTCATATGGATTTCGATTTGGATCTTGCGGTTTCACAGTCCAATGAAAACCCGGTTTATTATGCACAGTATGCCCATGCCCGAATTTCCAGCATTTTACGCCAAGGTGTGGAACAAGGGATCAGCTATGAGGGCGTCACTGATTTCTCTGCCCTAGCTACTGAAAAAGAAGTGGAGCTTTTGAAGAAATTAGGAGAATTCCCTCAGGCAATTGCTGAAGCAGCCGAAAAACGGATGCCTCACCGCATGACGAATTATATATTCGACCTGGCTTCTACATTCCACAGTTTCTACAATGCTGATAAGGTTTTGGATGTTGAAGAGATGGAAAGAAGTAAGGCGCGTTTAGGACTGGTCAAATCCGTCCAAATTACCTTAAAGAATGCATTAGCCATCATCGGGGTTTCGGCACCGGAAAAAATGTAATGGAAAAAGCGGCTGTTTCTAACGAAACAAGCCGCTTTTTTTTTAGGTTAATTAGCACTCGACGGCACCACCGCTCACCCTTTTTACACCACGAACCTTAGCTATATCTTCAATCAGCTGCAACATTGCCCGATCCTTCATCTTGGCCTCAATCATGAAATCGACGTCCTGTCCAAGATCCTTAAGCACTTTAAAAAGGGGCATGATGAAGTCCAAATCGATATAATCTGCATGCGAGCGAAATTCACCTGCCGATTTTGGGGATGAAATATGAATCTTTGGTACCGCTCCTGCTTGTCTCCAAGTGGCGAATACCTCGGTGAGCAGTTCGTTAAGCGGCTCATCTGAAAGATTTGCGAGATGATGGTGATAATCGAATACAAGTGGGATGCCTTCCCCCTTACATACGCTCAGGGTTTCAGATGCTGTATAGGTTTTATCATCATTCTCAAAAGTCATTCTTTCCTTGACGTGCATAGGCAGCGATTTAAGGTTGTCATGGACCCTTACAAGGGCGGACTCTTTATCACCATAGGCCCCGCCGACATGGATATTGATGAAAGAGGTGTCCGCAATGCCCATTGCATCAAGCATTTTATAATGGAACTCCATATCTTTTATGGCATTTTGTGTAATCTCGGGCTTTGGGCTGGTAAACAGCGTAAACTGATTGGGATGAAAGCTGATCCTCATCTTCTGTGCAGTGGCCCAATCACCAAGCTGTTTCCACTCTTTTTTTAAAGGTGTAACGAAATCCCATTCTATTTCGGGATGTGTGGCTAAAGGAACAATGGAACTGGACATCCGGTATATTTCTATTTGGTGAGCCGTGTTATATTGAAGGACCCTTAAGGTATTTTCAATGTTCTGCCTTGTCACATCCAGGAGTTTTTCCATTCCTTTTTCGGCGCCAAGTGAACTATATCGCTTGTAAGTAAGTGTCTTAGCCGGAGAAGCTTCCCATAAACAGGTGGCATTGGATACGAATCCAAATCTTATTTTCATTATATTTTTCTCCTTGAGGAACGGGATGTCAAAGAAAAGGAGAAAGGATGGTAGCCAGCGATTCTTTTGCTGAACGGACTATATTCATGTTGGAAATCGCGTCCCCGTTTAGCGGCTTGGATTCGGCTAGGTCCACCGCCAACTCCTTTTCTACATCTTCTATGAATGTCCGGTCAAATACGATGCAATTGATTTCACTATTTAAAAAACAACTGCGTTTATCAAAATTAGCCGTACCGATATCACACATTATATCATCAATCAGAATCACTTTAGAATGGTAGAACCCTCTTTGAAATTGCATGATTTCAGCGCCTTCTTTTATTAGTACCCGGAAATAGGGGAAAGAAGCTTCCTTGACAAGGGCATGGTCTGAAATTTCAGGTACGATGATCGTAACGGAAACATTGCGTGCAAGTGCTTCCCTTAATTCTTGAAATAAAGTTTCACTGGGAATGAAATATGGAGTCCCGATAATGATTTTTTTAGTGGCTTGCCGAATTATGTGTGTAAGTGACTGTTCAAGATCACTGCCATTCGTGACGACAAACTGCTGTGCCTGCGTTCCGGGAGTCAATGTCGGGAAATAGGCAGGCGTTCCTCTGTAATCTTCGTTTGTATCATAGAACCAATCCGAGAGGAAGACTTCCTGAAGGTCCTTTACACCTTCCCCGGTCATTTTTAAATGGTAATCTCTCCACGGGTTCAGCTTCTCCCCTTGGTTTATATACTCCTTACCGATATTAAAGCCGCCAAGATAGCCGATTTTTCCATCTAGCACCGTGATCTTACGGTGATTTCTTTTTTGTATTGTATAGAAAAGGAAGGGGAGTTTCGGTTTAAAGCTGAAAGAAAAATGAACACCGCTTTTAGTTAGCTCCTGTATGATTTGGCGGGACATCTTTTTACTTCCTACCCAATCGGCTAAAAGCCGCACTTCCACGCCCTCTTCCGCTTTTGATTGCAGTAACTTCAAAAAGTCCTTGCTGAATTTATCATTTTTTACAATATAAAAAAGAATATGGATGGAATCCTTAGCTTGCTCTACTTCCTTCATGTAATCATCAAACAGGAGTTTCCCTGATGTGAATACAGTCATGTCGCTGTTCCGAGGCGGGTATTTTATGTTGGTTGCGTGCTTCAAATAACGCTTATGCCCTATCTTGAGATCAACCCAGCACCAAGAGAAGATCAATAAAAATATAGAGGCAATCGTAGTGATTATCTTCAAAAAAATCCCCCCTAAATGATTATATTTAGTTTGGCTCTAATTCCCTGTTAGTAACCATTAAAAAGTGGGGAGAGGGTTCTCATTTTTTTTAGAATGAAGAAGGGTAATACGAGAAACTGTCGAATTATAATTTTAAGATGCAGAAAAATTAAATGGTTTTAGAAAGAAAAAAGTTGACTGAATGCTCATTCATTATATAATGGAGTTAATCAAATTTCAGAAAAATGCCAAATTTCCCAAAAAGGTACCTGGCATTTTGCAATTTACTAAAGAGGGGGAAAGTCTGCATGGAAATGAATGGTTTACTGTGGATCAACTTAGTTGCATTCCTGTTTGTAACCGCTTACGCCGCCAGTTTGTTTGTCTACTTGATAAAGACCCGTATAGCTTATATAAAACTTGGCAAAAAAGTGGAATTCGATAACCGTGTGAAAGATCGTCTTGTTAAAATAGGGGTTTATGTATTTGGACAGAAGAAGCTCTTTAAAGATAAAAAGAGCGGGATCATTCATGCCATGTTATTTTATGGTTTCATTTTAGTGCAATTTGGTGCACTTGACTTTTTCGTTAAAGGCTTAAGGCCGGGGTGGCATTTACCGTTTGGCCCAGTTTATCCAGCCTTTACTTTCTTTCAGGAAATTGTGACGCTCACCGTTCTTGTTGCAATCCTGTGGGCGGGATACCGCCGTTATGTCGAAAAGCTCGTTCGCTTGAAAAGGGATTTCAAAGCCGGTTTGGTTGTCATCTTCATCACCGGTATCATGATCACCGTATTATTGGGGAATGGAATGGGAATGATCTGGCATGGTCACGATGCAACTTGGTCAGAGCCAGTCGCATCAAGCATCGCTTTCTTATTCGGCTGGATGGGGTCAACAGCGGCAACAGTCGTTTTTTATGTAGCTTGGTGGCTGCATTTACTGATCATATTATCTTTCCTTGTTTATATCCCGCAATCTAAGCATGCTCACTTGATTGCCGGTCCGATAAATGTATTCCTGAACCGACTGGACAATCCAGGGAAATTGAAACCGGTTGATTTGGAAGAAGAGGTTTTCGACAAGGAAGGCAATCAATATTACGGTGCCAAATATATTGAAGATTTGACGCAGTACCAAATGGTGGACCTCTATGCATGTGTGGAGTGCGGGCGCTGTACGAATATGTGCCCGGCTACAGGCACCGGTAAAATGCTGTCACCGATGGATATCATAATCAAGATGCGTGACCATTTAACAAATACAGGCGCTGCCGTTACAACGAAGCAGCCATGGGTGCCATCTTTTGTTTTTGGGAATACGAAGGGAAATAAGATAGCTTTGGCTGGTGCAGCACAGGGGACGCAGGAATCTGCTGCAGCAGCCGAGGCTTACAGTC
Source organism: Peribacillus sp. NPDC058002 (assembly GCF_042886655.1). NCBI lineage: Bacteria > Bacillati > Bacillota > Bacilli > Caryophanales > Bacillaceae > Peribacillus > Peribacillus sp. NPDC058002. The sequence continues at coordinate 10,051 of NZ_JBHVQU010000003.1, forward strand.
CGAGCCTGATTGGCGAAGTCATAACGGAAGAAGAGCTTTGGGCTTGTACCACATGCCGGAATTGTGAAGATCAATGCCCGGTAATGAATGAACATGTCGACAAAATCATCGATATGCGCCGTTACCTAGTGTTGACAGAGGGCAGACTTGATCCTGATGCGCAACGTGCCATGACGAATATTGAGCGTCAAGGAAACCCGTGGGGACTGAACCGTAAAGAGAGGGAAGATTGGCGAAGCCTTCGGGAAGATGTCAGCATTCCTACCGTGAAGGAATTAAAAAAGGCAGACGAAGAATTCGAGTATTTATTCTGGGTAGGTTCAATGGGATCGTACGATAACCGTAGCCAGAAGATTGCCCTTTCCTTTGCTAAACTATTGAATGAAGCGGGCGTCAAATTTGCAATTCTCGGAAATAAGGAGAAAAACTCAGGGGATACTCCGCGTCGATTGGGTAATGAGTTTGTCTTTCAGGAGCTTGCAATGAAAAATATAGAAGAATTCCAGAAGAATGAAATTAAGAAAATCGTGACGATCGATCCGCATGCATACAATATCTTTAAGAATGAGTATCCGGATTTTGGCTTGGAAGCGGAAGTGTACCATCATACTGAACTGTTGGCCACACTTGTCAGTGAAGGCAGGTTGGTGCCTCAGTATCCCGTGAATGAGACGATTACTTTTCATGATTCCTGTTACTTGGGAAGGTACAATGAAGTTTACAGCCCGCCTCGTGAAATCTTGCAATCCATCGATGGTGTGAAACTTATTGAGATGGAGCGTAATCGCGAGAAGGGAATGTGCTGTGGAGCTGGAGGCGGTTTGATGTGGATGGAAGAGGAAACAGGAAACCGCATTAATGTGGCCCGTACCGAACAAGCGCTGGCCGTCAGTCCAACAGTGATCAGTTCAGGGTGTCCTTATTGCCTGACCATGCTATCTGATGGGACGAAAGCAAAAGAAGTTGAGGAAAATGTTAAAACGTATGATGTAGCTGAACTACTGGAAAAAGCGGTCATTGGTGAAAATAAATCGATTGCCTCTTAATTTTAAATGGAATTGCCTGCTTCTTCTAAATGGGTTGGATCAAATGGAAGCAGGCAATATTTTCAAATTTTTATAAACTAAATATTTTCATTTTTGAGAAAAATGTGTAATATTATATATTATAAAGCGCTTACAACACTATTTTTTTTTACTCCAAATTGAGCGAGCGTTCAATCAATGTTACTTATAGGGGGAAATAATGATGGCGAAAACAGTGATTATTAGCGGTGTGAGAACACCTTTTGGTAAATTTGGCGGTGGTCTTAGCAGTTTGACGGCATCACAACTTGGTGGAATAGCAATCAAAGAGGCACTTGTTCGGGCAGGGATCGAAGGCAGCCTGGTAGACGAGGTCATCATGGGGAATGTGCTTCAAGCAGGCCAAGGCCAAATACCGTCCCGTCAGGCAGCCCGACATGCTGGATTGCCTTGGGAAGTGAAAACGGAAACCATTAATAAAGTATGCGCATCAGGACTTCGCAGCGTCACATTGGCTGATCAGATCATTCGCTTAGGAGAAGAAGAAATCATTGTTGCCGGCGGAATGGAATCGATGAGCAATGCGCCTTATATCCTTCCGAAAGCAAGGTGGGGACTAAGGATGGGTGATGGGGAACTGAGGGATACGATGATTTCGGATGGACTAAGCTGCAGCTTTACGGGCGTCCATATGGGGACTTACGGAAACAGTACTGCCGAGGATCTTGAAATCACCCGTGAGGAACAAGATAGCTGGGCTTACGAGAGCCATCAAAAAGCGATAAAGGCAATCGATGGCGGTATTCTCGCAGAAGAAATCATTTCCGTACAGGTGCCGGTACGAAAAGGCGAACCAATTACCATTGAACATGATGAAGCTCCAAGAAAAGATACAACTGCCGGGAAGTTAGCTAAATTAGGTCCAGCCTTCAATAATGAGGGAACCATTACGGCAGGTAATGCACCAGGTGTCAATGATGGGGCAGGTGCACTTGTATTGATGAGTGAGGAACGTGCGGAAAAAGAAGGGAAAATACCTTTTGCCTATATTTTAGGTCATGCTGAAGTGGCAGTGGAAGCAAAGGACTTCCCTAAAACGCCAGGTTTGGTCATAAATGAACTCCTGAAGAAGACAGATAAATCGATAGAGGAAATTGATTTGTTTGAAGTGAACGAAGCATTTGCAGCGGTTGCACTGGCCAGTGGGAAAATTGCCAACATCGAGCCGGGAAAAGTGAATGTTAACGGAGGGGCTGTAGCATTAGGTCACCCAATCGGGGCCAGTGGTGCCCGCATCATCATTACGCTGATGCATGAACTGAAACGCCGCGGAGGGGGATTGGGCATCGCAGCGATCTGCAGTGGCGGCGGTCAAGGAGATGCCATCTTAATTGAAGTGCCTAAGCAAGGATAATAGTTTCATAGATAAATGAGGGGGGATTTTCATGGGCATTCAAAAAGTGATGGTCATTGGTGCAGGACAGATGGGATCTGGCATTGCCCAGGTCTGTGCAATGAGCGGTTACGAAGTTCTTTTACACGATTTAAAAGTTGAATATGTGGAAAAGGGGTTAGGGACAATTACCAAGAACCTTTCCCGTCAGGTTGAAAAAGGGAAAATGGAATCCGGGGAGAAAGATGCAATCCTTTCCCGGTTGACTTCATCGACGAATTTGAAAAATGCGGCTGCGGTAGATTTAGTGATTGAAGCTGCGGTGGAAAACATGGAAATAAAAACAAAAATATTCGCCGAGCTGGATGAAATCACACCGCAACACGTCATTCTTGCATCCAATACTTCTTCGCTTCCGATAACCGAGATAGCCGCTGCCACGAAAAGGCCGGAAAAGGTAATTGGCATGCATTTTATGAACCCCGTTCCAGTCATGAAGCTGGTTGAGGTCATTCGAGGCCTTGCTACATCGGATGAAGTTTATAAAGAAGTTGAAAAGATGGCTGAATCCTTGAACAAGGTACCGGTGGAAGTCAATGATTTTCCAGGTTTTGTAGCTAATCGGATTTTAATGCCGATGATCAATGAGGCCATCTATACACTATATGAGGGCGTAGCTACCAAAGAGGCGATCGACGACGTAATGAAAATGGGAATGAACCATCCGATGGGCCCGCTTACTCTAGCTGACTTCATTGGGCTGGACACATGCTTGTATATAATGGAAACCCTTCACCAAGGGCTGGGAGACGATAAATACCGACCGTGTCCGCTGTTAAGGAAATATGTAAAAGCTGGATGGCTAGGCAAGAAATCAGGACGGGGCTTTTACGAATATAACTAATCATGGAAAGATGTGCAGCTATGGAGGGATGAAGGATGGATTTCAAGTTTACAGAAGAACAGGAAATGATGCGGAAAATGGTAAGCGCTTTTGCGGAGAATGAGATCACTCCTCATATCGAGGCAATGGAAACAGGCGTGTTTCCAAAAGCGATTCTGCAAAAAATGGGTGAGCTTGGTTTGATGGGAATTCCGATTTCAGAAGAATACGGTGGCGCGGGTATGGACTTCATGTCTTATATCATTGCCATCAATGAGATTTCCAAAGTAAGTCCCACTCTAGGTGTCATACTGTCCGTTCATACTTCTGTTGGAACAAATCCAATCGTTTATTTTGGAACGGAAGAGCAGAAGCGAAAGTATGTGCCCAAGTTAGCTGCTGGTGAATATTTAGGCGCCTTTTGCTTGACTGAGCAAAGCTCAGGTTCCGATGCTGCGAGTTTGAAATCGAAGGCAGTGGCAGTCAAGGAAGGCGGAGAATATCGAATAAATGGGTCCAAGGTTTTTATCACCAATGGCGGGGAAGCGGATGTGTTTATTGTTTTTGCTTCAACCGACCCTCAGAAGGGAAGCAAGGGAATCTCTGCTTTTGTCGTGGAAAAAGGAACGCCAGGCTTAATCATCGGCAAAGATGAACGTAAAATGGGCCTTCATGGCTCGAGCACCGTGCAGGTAACGTTCGAGGATATGAAAATCCCTACAGCCAATCTCCTTGGCAAAGAAGGTGAGGGCTTTAAGATCGCAATGGCCAACCTGGATGCCGGAAGGATCGGGATTGCGGCTCAAGCGCTGGGAATTGCTGAGGGTGCCATGGAACATGCTGTTAAATATGCAAAAGACAGGGTGCAATTCGGCAAACCCATTGCACAACAACAAGGAGTTGGTTTCAAACTGGCCGAAATGGCAACGGGCATAGAAGCTTCGAGGCTACTGGTCTATCGGGCGGCTTATTTACGCTCGCAGGGATTGAAGTGCGGTAAAGAGGCGGCAATGGCTAAGCTATTCGCTTCGAGAACGGCTGTCGATGTGGCGATAGAAGCAGTCCAAGTGTTCGGAGGCTATGGATATACAACCGAATATCCGGTCGAACGCTATTTCAGGGATGCAAAGGTAACTGAAATCTATGAGGGTACCAGCGAAATACAGAGAATGGTCATCAGTAAGAATCTATAATCACGAAAAATTTGGAGGGCATATTCATGCAATTTAAACTAACGGAAGAACATGAAATGATCAGGAAAATGGTGCGCGACTTTGCCCAGAATGAAGTGGCTCCGACCGCTGCCGAGAGGGATGAAGAAGAACGATTTGACCGTGAAATCTTCGATAAAATGGCTGAGCTTGGATTGACTGGGATTCCATGGCCTGAGGAATACGGCGGAATCGGCAGTGATTACTTAGCATATTGCATAGCGATTGAGGAACTTTCCCGCGTTTGCGCATCCACTGGGGTGACTTTATCAGCCCATACTTCGCTCGCAGGATGGCCAATATATAAATTTGGGTCTGAAGACCAAAAACAAAAATACCTTCGCCCGATGGCACAGGGTGAAAAAATCGGTGCATACGGACTGACTGAACCTAGCTCAGGCTCAGACGCAGGCGGTATGAGGACGACTGCAAAGCTTGTAGGTGATGAATATGTCATCAGCGGTTCAAAAATCTTCATTACGAACGGCGGGATCGCGGATACTTATGTCGTCTTTGCATTGACGGACCCTGAATCGAAACAAAAAGGAACGAGTGCTTTTATCATTGAAAAGGACTTCCCAGGCTTCAGTGTTGGTAAAAAAGAGAAGAAGCTTGGGATCCGTTCATCACCGACCACGGAAATCATCTTTGATGAGTGTCGAGTGCCTAAAGAAAATCTCCTTGGAAAAGAAGGAGAAGGCTTTAAAATTGCGATGATGACGCTTGATGGCGGCCGTAATGGAATTGCAGCCCAGGCCGTAGGCATAGCCCAAGGTGCATTGGATGCCGCGGTTGATTATGCAAAAGAGCGCGTCCAATTCGGCAAGCCAATTTCTGCACAGCAAGGAATCGGCTTTAAATTGGCGGATATGGCAACGGGTGTTGAGGCTTCAAGGCTATTAACCTATCAGGCAGCGTGGTTGGAATCAGTGGGCCTTCCTTATGGAAAAGAGTCGGCGATGTCCAAACTTTTTGCTGGTGATACAGCAATGAAAGTGACGACGGAGGCCGTGCAGGTTTTCGGGGGTTATGGATATACAAAGGAATATCCAGTGGAGCGGTATATGCGCGATGCGAAAATAACCCAGATTTACGAGGGTACACAGGAAATTCAAAAGCTGGTCATCTCACGTATGGTTACTAAATAAGGTTGAAACAGAGGTTTTCCGATGAGGCACTGCCTTTACCGGAATTCCCTTTTCAATTTCTTCAGAATGTCTTTGAAAATTGAATAACGGGCTTTCAAAAGGAGTTTGGAAATGGAAAAAAGAGAGGTTCTTGCATCTGTAAAGGATGAGCGGCTGGTTGAAAAAAGGCGTACACAAATGATTAAAGGAGCGGTTACCCTTTTTAAGGAAAAGGGATTTCACCGTACGACTACCAGGGAAATTGCCAAAGCTGCAGGCTTTAGTATTGGAACATTATACGAGTATATCCGAACCAAGGAAGATATATTATATCTTGTTTGTGACTTTATCTATGATGAAGTCCAGGAAAAGCTTCAGAAAGAAATAGAACAGAGTGATGGGACACTTGAAAGTTTGAAGCTGACGATCGCCTATTTTTATAAAGTGATGGATGATATGCAGGACGAAGTGCTGGTCATGTATCAGGAAGTGAAGGCCCTGACGAAAGATGCTTTACCATATGTTCTGAACAAAGAAATTCGGATGGTTGGCATGTTCGAAAAAGTGATAACGAAATGTGTCGAGAATGGGGAGCTTTCGTTAACGGAAAAACAAATAAGCCTTGTTTCACATAACATTTTCGTTCAGGGACAGATGTGGAGTTTTAGAAGATGGGCTTTGCATAAACAGTATACGCTTCAAGAGTATGTTGAACTGCAGACGCAATTATTGATTCAAAATGTATCGGGTTTCAAAAAGCACTGATATAAATAAGTTTCAATAAGGAGGAGCTATATGAGTACAGTTGAGGTGTATAAACCGAAGAACCATATTAGATTCGTCACAGCTTCGAGTTTATTTGATGGGCATGACGCATCCATCAATATAATGAGGAGAATCCTTCAGTCCAGCGGGGCGGAAGTTATTCACCTAGGTCATAATCGTTCGGTAGAAGAGATCGTGAATGCGGCCATCCAGGAAGATGTTCAAGGCATAGCCATGTCATCTTACCAAGGCGGACATGTGGAATATTTTAAATATATGTATGACCTGCTGAAGGAAAAGGGAGCCGAGCACATTCGGATTTTTGCCGGGGGCGGCGGGGTCATCATCCCAAGGGAAATTAAAGAACTGCATGATTATGGGATCGCCCGTATTTTTTCGCCTGATGAAGGACGGGAATATGGGCTTCAAGGAATGATAAACGTATTGATGGAGGAATGTGATTTCTCGACAGTCAAACCATCTTTACAAGAACGTTTTGATGAATTGATTGCTGGGGGAACAAATGCCATTGCCCAATTTATTACCTTTGCCGAAAATAGACTCGATGTTTTACAGGAATCAGCGGCAGCGGTGGAGAGTCTTTTTGAGCAGATCAAGACTTCCGAAAAGAAGGTTCCCGTTCTAGGGATTACAGGGACTGGCGGCGCTGGAAAAAGTTCATTGACGGATGAATTGATACGAAGGTTCATTAACGAAATTCCAGACGAGAGGGTCGCCATCCTATCTGTGGACCCGACCAAACAGAAAACGGGCGGTGCCCTGCTGGGTGACAGGATCAGAATGAACTCAATCTTTTCAGAGCGTGTTTATATGCGGAGCCTAGCCACGCGCCATTCAAAAAGTGAGTTGTCTTTGGCGATAAAAGATGCCATTTCAGTCGTGAAGGCAGCCGGCTTCGATTTAATCATCGTCGAAACGAGCGGAATTGGTCAGGGAGATGCAGAAATTGCCGAAATATGCGATGTATCCATGTATGTAATGACGAGTGAATTCGGTGCACCTTCTCAACTTGAAAAAATCGATATGATTGATTATGCAGACTTGATAGTCATTAACAAATACGAACGCAAAGGCTCCGAGGATGCAAAAAACCAAGTTCAAAAGCAATACCAAAGGAGCCGTACACTTTTTGATCAAGATCCATCGGAAATGCCAGTATACGGTACGATCGCTTCCCAATTCAATGACCCGGGCACCAATGCATTATTCGCTGCACTGATTGAAAAGCTTAATGAAAAATCAGGGACGGTTTGGAGTACGTCCTTTTCGAAAGAAGCGGATGTTTACAAGCAAAATGTCATCATTCCCACTGACCGGCGGTATTATTTACGTGAAATCAGTGATACGGTCAGATCGTATCATAAGCGTGCGGCTGACCAGGTACGTATTGCCCGGAGGCTTTTCCAGCTTGAAGGGGCAATTGATGCAATTAAGGAAAATGATAACAATGACGAGATGGTGTCTTCTTTAGAAAAACTGAAAAAGGAAACCGCTTTGAATTTATCACCTGAATCTAAAAAAATCCTTTCTGGATGGATGGATTTAAAAGAAAAGTATGCAGGAGAGCAGTTTGTAACGAAAGTCAGGGATAAAGAAATCGTAACAAAGCTAAAAACCAAAAGTTTATCAGGTTTAATGATTCCGAGAGTATCACTGCCTAAATACGTGGATTATGGAGAGATCTTAGGATGGGTATTCCGTGAAAACGTTCCGGGCTTCTTTCCTTACACAGCGGGAGTCTTTCCATTCAAGCGTGAAGGGGAAGACCCGAAGCGGCAATTTGCCGGTGAAGGATCGCCCGACCGAACCAACAGGCGTTTTCATTATTTGTCAAAGGATGATACCGCTAAACGGCTTAGTACGGCTTTCGATTCTGTAACTTTATATGGCGAGGACCCTGATCACCGGCCTGATATCTATGGAAAGGTAGGGGAAAGCGGAGTCAGCATCTGTACGTTGGATGACATGAAAAAGCTGTATGCAGACTTTGACCTTTGCCACCCCTCAACATCTGTTTCCATGACCATCAATGGACCGGCACCAATCATTTTGGCCATGTATATGAATACTGCAGTCGATCAGCAGATTCAACGGAAAGAAGAAGAGTTAGGCCGTCCCCTTACTGAAGCCGAAGCTGAAGAAGTGCAGGCTTATACCCTTCAAACGGTACGCGGAACTGTTCAAGCGGATATTCTGAAAGAGGACCAAGGCCAGAATACATGCATCTTCTCTACGGAATTTGCTTTAAGGCTAATGGGGGACATTCAAGCATATTTCATCGATCGGAAAGTCAGGAACTACTACTCTGTATCCATTTCCGGTTATCACATTGCAGAAGCGGGTGCCAATCCCATTTCACAGCTGGCTTTTACATTAGCGAATGGCTTTACTTACATCGAATATTATTTAAGCCGCGGAATGAATATTGATGACTTTGCCCCGAATTTGTCGTTCTTCTTCTCAAATGGGCTCGACCCGGAATATACAGTTATCGGGAGGGTGGCAAGAAGGATTTGGGCAACAGTCATGAGGGATAAATATGGTGCGAATGACCGTAGCCAGAAGCTCAAATACCATATACAGACTTCTGGGCGCTCCCTTCATGCGCAGGAAATTGATTTTAATGATATCAGGACGACGCTTCAGGCTTTAATGGCACTGCAGGATAACTGTAACTCCCTGCATACTAATGCGTACGATGAAGCCATCACGACGCCTACCGAAGAATCCGTGCGCCGGGCAATGGCCATACAAATGATCATTACAAAGGAGCATGGTCTCTCAAAAAATGAAAACCCGATGCAAGGTGCCTTCATCGTAGAGGAATTGACGGATCTGGTTGAAGAGGCCGTCCTGCAAGAGTTCGATAGCATCAACGATCGGGGCGGTGTCCTGGGTGCAATGGAGACGCAGTATCAGCGCGGGAAAATCCAGGATGAATCGATGCATTACGAAATGAAAAAGCATACGGGAGAATTGCCGATCATTGGTGTCAATACGTATTTGAATCCAAATCCTCCTTCCGAAGAAGCGGTGAACAGCATGGAAATTGCCCGTGCAACAAAGGATGAAAAAGAAGGGCAAATCATGAATCTCCGGGCATTCCAGGAAAGAAATAAGGAGTTCACGGATGAGGCGCTGACTAAACTTAAATTGGCAGCCATGAATGGGGAAAATATCTTTGCCGAACTCATGAACTGCGTGAGAGTGGCCAGTCTGGGGCAGATAACGAGGGCGCTTTATGATGTAGGCGGTCAATATCGAAGGAATATGTAAAACCAAGAAGGGGCCCAAACGTTTAGGGGCCTCTTTTTTAAATAATTCCCCTCTTTTTTAACAAAATGAAGAATTTACCTTATAATTATTTGGAAAAGGGGCAAAAATGAAGAATCAGCCCTATTGGAGTTGAGGAAATGAACCTGAAAATGATTGGATTAATCTTAGGTTACATTCTTGCCATCATTTTTTTATTTGAACTGTATGAGCATCAACTGGGCGCCATTTCTTTTTTTATCCTGACGGTTGTCTTTTTTACCGCAGCCTATCGTCAGAAATCCAAAAAGAAAAAGGAATGATATTTACCTTTTTGGTTTTCTTTGAATGATAGACAATTAGGTAAATGTGTGAAAGTATCATATAGAACTAGCATAAACCCAATTAGATTGTTTATAATGGAGTATATGTCTAGCAGGAATTGTCGTTATTTTATCGAAATACTGTTTTAGATTATTTTTTTATGTGAAAAAACACGGAATTCAGTGTTTGAATAGAGAAGGGAAGTGCGGAATTTGAGTTTAAAACAATACTCAAAAGAGCAATTGTTGGAAATGTCCTTAATAGAGATGGCATATGATTTGTTAGTGGAAAGAAATGAACCGATTCCATTTAAAGACTTAATAAGTGAATTAGCTTCGCTGCACCATTTATCTAAAGCGGAAGTGGAAAAGAAAATTGCACAATTCTATACGGATTTAAATGTGGATGGCCGTTTCACTTCACTTGGAGACAACCGCTGGGGATTGAAAACATGGTACCCGGTTGACCAGATCGAAGAAGAAGTCGTACATGTTGTAAAACCTAAAAAGAAAAAGAAAGCCAAAAAGGCAGCTGTTGTTATCGACGATTTCGATGAACTGGAAGACGAAGACCTTGACTTTGAAGAAGATATCGATGATCTGGACGAAGATGAAGATGACGACGATGATGATATTCTAGGTTCTCCAGTCATCGACGAAGTGCTTTTGGATGATGACGTGGATGATGACGACGATCTGGAAGAAGAAATAATCGAAGATGATGCATTTGTCCTGGAAGATGATGAAGATGAAGATGAAGATGAAGATGAAGACGCAGATGACTTGGATGAAGAGGATGAGAAATAAATAATCGCCCTTGACTTTTTGAGGCGAAATTTGTAGAATCATTTTTGGGCTCCTTAAAAAAGGACACAATGATTAAATTATATCGCTCCCTTACTTTTATTGTAAGCGGAGCGTTTTTGTTTTTAATGATGGAATGAATAAATGACATCATTTTTTTATTTTTAAAAATGATTTCTCGTAGAATTGTAAAAACTATAGAGAACATTATTATGTTTACGTCATTTAAGGAAATTTATTCTTGTTCATGTATCCTGCATGACTCTCACTAAAGACCTTTAAGTGATTAATGGTTTGTACTGGTTTACGGTTTTTTAGCTTTTAACCGCCCATGTGGCGGAAGATTCGATTCAGGTTCCGATTCAATGATGTGAAGAACAGAATTGGAAGAAAACATTCTATAGGAGGATATAAGATGACAAAATATATTTTTGTGACAGGTGGAGTAGTTTCTTCCTTGGGAAAAGGGATAACGGCCGCTTCTTTAGGTAGATTATTAAAAAATAGGGGATTGAATGTTACGATCCAGAAGTTTGACCCTTATATTAACTTGGATCCTGGTACGATGAGTCCATATCAACATGGTGAAGTGTTTGTAACGGATGATGGTGCTGAAACGGATTTGGATTTGGGACACTATGAGCGTTTCATTGATATCAACCTTGGTAAACACAGTAATGTGACTACAGGAAGGATTTATTCAACCGTCCTGAGGAAAGAACGCCGTGGCGATTATCTAGGTGGAACGGTTCAAGTCATTCCCCATATCACGAATGAAATTAAAGAACGCGTTTTCCGTTCTGGCAATGAAACGAATGCTGATATAGTCATCACTGAAATTGGCGGTACTGTAGGGGATATCGAGTCTCTTCCATTCCTTGAAGCGATTCGCCAAATCAAGAGTGATATCGGCATCAATAATGTTATGTATATCCATTGTACACTGGTTCCTTACATCAAAGCAGCTGGTGAAATGAAAACAAAACCGACACAGCATAGTGTAAAAGAATTACGCAGTCTTGGCATTCAGCCAAATATCATCGTTGCACGTACAGAAAGCCCGATTTCACAAGATATGAAGGATAAAATCGCTTTATTCTGCGATATCGATAAAAAATCCGTTATCGAATGTCTAGATGCGGATACACTTTACTCCATCCCTCTTGCGCTCCAAGCACAAAATATGGACCAAATCGTTTGTGACCACTTGCAATTGGACTGTGGCGAAGCAAATATGGAAGATTGGAAGGAACTAGTCAAAAAGGTGACTTCTTTATCGAAGAAAACGAAAATCGCCTTAGTCGGAAAATATGTTGAATTACAAGATGCTTATCTTTCTGTAGTGGAAGCACTTAAGCATGCTGGTTACGCATTTGATGCAGATGTTGAAATCGATTGGGTGAATTCCGAAGACGTAACGAAAGAAAATGTTGCTGAACTTCTTCAAGATGCAGATGGAATCCTTGTCCCTGGCGGATTTGGAGATCGTGGAATTGAAGGGAAAATTGCAGCGACCGAATTTGCCCGCACGACAAAAAAACCATTCTTCGGAATATGCTTAGGCATGCAGTTGGCGTCCATCGAGTATGCACGCAACGTCCTGGGATTGCCAGAAGCGCATTCAGCTGAAATTAAGGAAGATACTCCAGATCCAATCATCGATCTTCTTCCTGAGCAGAAGGATGTAGAAGATTTGGGCGGAACACTGCGTCTTGGTCTGTATCCATGTAAGCTTATCGAAGGAACTAAAGCATACGAAGCGTACAACGACGAGGTCGTTTATGAACGCCACCGTCACCGTTATGAATTCAATAACCACTACCGTCAAGCTATGGAAGAGGCAGGATTCGTGTTCTCCGGTACAAGTCCAGATGGTCGTCTAGTTGAAATCATTGAACTAAAAGATCATCCTTGGTTTGTGGCTTCTCAATTCCATCCGGAATTCACGTCACGTCCTAACCGTCCGCAGCCGCTATTCCGTGACTTTGTCGGTATGTCATTAAAGTACGGCAAAAATCTTTAATAAATAAAAAAACAGCCCATGTGGCTGTTTTTTTGTGTTTAGGATGAAGATATCATTCTTCATCTTCATATTCTCTTATGATTTCTTCAAGAGTGAATTTAATCCCATAATAAGCGAAAAGAGCGGCAATGAGGGTAGGGTACCCATATCGGCTTCCAGTTTCATCGGGAATCAATCCCCGTTGGATGCGTAGATCAATATGAACGTCAGCCAACTCCAAAAGAGAATCTTCTTCAGAAGGAACGGATGTAGAAACTGCAACAAATGGTATATCTTTTTCCTTGAGTTGTTTTGCCAGCATCAATGCTTCAGAATCGTCCGAATGGCGGCTGAATATAAGAAAGCGATCTTCCCTGGAAATGGTTTCCCCTAATTCATATCTTTTTGCCTTGGGAAAGGGTTCTGCCCCATTTAAGGCCTCGGCAGTGACGCCCTGCATTTCACCAAAACCATGAATGAACACAGAACCGTCCCCAACCGCAGCCTGAGCGAGCAAGCGTCCGGCATCCTCCATTTCAAATGCCTCATTTTCAATCATTTTTTTAAATAAACCGCTTATCTGTGTCGAGAAAATTTTTAACATGATCAGGGACTCCTTTAAAAAATAATATACTTATTATAATGGACTTTCCTATGCATTGACAGGTTTCAGGGTTATTGACCCGGAAGGGGTGAATTTACTAAATCGGTCGAAAAAACAAAAAAATTGAAATTCCTTTTAGCCATAAAGCAGGAGTTTTGTTACAATTATCGAATATGAACATAGAAATCATGATGGAATATATGCGTTGGACCTCAAGTGATTTAACGCAATCTATGTAACTACCCTTTTTCGGGTATTATGGCCGAATAGGCAAATATATTTTATTGATGAATCGGGAAGGGGAGAGGTGATAAAATGCCAGGGAAAATATTGATTGTTGATGATCAATTCGGGATTCGTATTTTATTGAACGAGGTTTTACATAAAGAAGGGTATGAAACATTTCAAGCGGCTAATGGCATTCAAGCCTTGGAAGTTCTAAATAATCATTCACCTGATCTGGTATTGCTGGATATGAAGATTCCGGGAATGGATGGCATTGAGATCTTGAAAAGGATGAAAGTCGTCGATCCGGACATCCGGGTTATCATCATGACGGCATATGGTGAACTTGATATGATTCAGGAAGCAAAGGATTTAGGGGCAATGACACACTTTGCAAAGCCGTTTGATATTGATGATATTAGAAAGGCCGTTCGAGAATACTTACCGATTCAATCAAGTTAACGGTCTTGAAAATTTTATATTATTGACGGGGAAATTGCCGCGGCTATCTTTTTTTAGATGGGCCGTGTTTTTTTGGAATAAAATTTGAGGCATGGAATAGTGCTAATTGTTGCTGTTTTTTTGATGTATTGATATCCTAAAAGAGGAGAGATATTCTGATTTATAAGCGTATGCTACTTTGGTTTTAGGGAATATCTAGAAAGAATTAACTTTAAAAATCATAACATCCACTACTAGGAGGAAATCAAATGCCTTTAGTTTCTATGAAAGATATGCTTAATAAAGCTCTTGATGAAAAATATGCAGTAGGTCAATTCAATATCAATAATCTTGAATGGACTCAAGCTATTTTAGCCGCTGCAGAACAAGAAAAATCTCCAGTCATCCTTGGTGTTTCCGAAGGTGCTGCCCGTCACATGGGTGGTTTTAAAACGACTGTCATGATGGTTCAAGGATTGTTGGAAGACATGAAAATCACTGTTCCTGTGGCGATTCACCTTGACCATGGATCAAGTTTTGATAAATGTAAGGAAGCTATCGAAGCCGGATTCACTTCAGTAATGATCGATGCTTCACATCATCCGATCGATGAAAATATCGAAACAACCAAGAAGGTTGTCGAATTCGCTCACGCACGGAATGTTTCGGTTGAAGCGGAAGTGGGCACGGTTGGCGGTCAAGAAGATGATGTAATCGCTGATGGAGTCGTATATGCAGACCCTCAAGAATGTGAACAGTTAGTTAAAGAAACGAATGTCGACTGTTTTGCTCCAGCTTTGGGATCCGTTCACGGACCATACAAAGGTGAACCTAACCTAGGCTATAAAGAAATGGAAGAAGTACGTGATTTAACGAAGAAACCTCTTGTTCTTCATGGCGGTACAGGCATACCTACGAAAGATATCCAAAAAGCCATTTCACTTGGAACATCAAAAATCAATGTGAATACGGAAAATCAAATTGTGTTCACAAAAGCGGTTCGTGAAATTTTGAATAACGATTCTGAAGTGTACGATCCACGTAAATACATGGTACCTGGCCGTGAAGCCATTAAAGAAACTGTCATCGGCAAAATACGTGAATTCGGTTCAAACGGCAAAGCATAATTTATAAACGTAACATAAGGGTTCCATCCCCTTACATGTAAGATGATAAAGGCAATATTCCCATTGGGGGGGCTCCCCCCTAATGGTTTCTTTTAGATGCAGGGCTGAATCCGGGCTCCATTTTTAGAACAATTAGAATTCAGAGGCATATAGGGAAATAAAAAATCGATTACATACGGAGGATATTTTATGAAATTCTTTATAGATACAGCAAACATGGAAGAAATCAAACAAGCGCACGAACTTGGCGTTTTAGCAGGCGTTACGACTAACCCGTCCCTTGTTGCAAGAGAAAAGGGAGTTTCTTTCCATGACCGGCTAAAAGAAATCACAAGCCTTGTTAAGGAATCCGTTTCTGCTGAAGTCATTGCGCTTGATTTTGAAGGAATGATGGCTGAAGCCAAGGAACTCGTTGCCATTGCACCTAATATCACGATTAAAGTGCCAATGACCCCAGATGGCTTGAAGGCTGTTTCAGCACTTACAAAACAAGGTGTCAAAACGAATGTCACGCTTATTTTCAGTGCCAACCAAGCTTTATTGGCAGCTAGGGCAGGAGCAACTTATGTATCGCCATTTTTAGGACGCTTGGACGACATTGGCCAAAATGGACTTGATTTAATTTCGGATATTGCCGACATATTTGCAATCCATGATATCAATGCTGAGATCATTGCAGCTTCCATCCGCCATCCAATGCATATTACAGAAGCGGCTCTTAAAGGGGCACATATTGCAACGATCCCTTATAAAGTTTTAATGCAATTATTCCACCACCCATTAACGGATAAAGGGATTGAAGCCTTCTTGAACGATTGGAATTCACGTACTGAAGCATAATGCCTTGCCGCTAAGTCGCTATAGATTGCACCTTTTTAATAAAATTAACATAAATTAGAAATTTTTATCTTTTTTTTACATGAATTTTCTACTTTTGTGTAAACTAAAGAACTAGATAGTAAATGTTGTCGGATTATGCAATTTTCCTGTGGTAAAATATTACTTTTGAAAGTAGCTTCTAAGTGCTTAGCGTGGAAGGGAGTTTATTATGGAAAAACTTAAAATTGCCGGTGGCTATCCTTTAAAGGGAAGCATTCGTGTCAGCGGAGCAAAAAATAGTGCGGTTGCCCTTATTCCGGCAACAATTTTAGCGGACTCTCCCGTAACGATTGAAGGCCTGCCTGATATCTCGGATGTACAGATGCTGAAAGCGTTAATGGAGGAAATTGGCGGTGAGGTATCCTTTGATGAAGGAGAAATGACAGTCAATCCAAGCAGGATGATTTCAATGCCTCTCCCCAATGGAAGGGTCAAGAAGTTACGTGCCTCTTATTATTTGATGGGGGCAATGCTTGGTAAATTCAAAAAGGCAGTGATTGGCTTGCCTGGAGGCTGCCATTTAGGACCCCGTCCGATAGATCAGCATATTAAGGGGTTCGAAGCACTAGGCGCTCAAGTGACGAATGAACAAGGAGCCATTTACCTTAGGGCGGACGAGCTCCGGGGAGCACGCATATATTTGGATGTCGTTAGTGTAGGGGCAACGATCAACATCATGCTTGCCGCCGTTTTGGCCAAAGGCCGCACAGTGATTGAAAATGCCGCGAAAGAACCGGAAATCATTGATGTTGCCACACTGTTGACCAATATGGGAGCGAAAATAAAGGGTGCAGGAACGGATATCATTCGTATTGATGGTGTGGAAAGTTTGCATGGGTGCAAGCATACGATCATACCGGATCGGATTGAGGCCGGTACTTTCATGATTTTAGCCGCTGCTGTTGGTGAAGGGATTCTGATTGATAATGTCATCCCCCAGCATTTGGAGTCATTGACTGCCAAATTAAGGGAAATGGGGATTAATATTGAAGCGGGTGATGACCAGATATTTGTCTCACCGGGAGAAAAATATAAAGCCGTTGATATCAAGACATTGGTTTACCCTGGATTCCCAACAGATCTTCAGCAACCTTTCACTTCCCTCTTAACAAAAGCAAGCGGTTCTAGCATGGTGACCGATACGATATACGGTGCACGGTTTAAGCATATTGATGAACTGCGACGCATGAATGCGAAGATCAAAGTCGAGGGCAGAGCAGGCATCGTCGATGGTCCTGTCCAACTTCATGGGGCAAAAGTGAAGGCAAGCGATTTACGTGCCGGAGCAGCTCTCGTAATCGCTGGTTTAATGGCTGAGGGGATTACGGAAGTGACTGGGCTTGAACATATAGATCGCGGATATAGCCATCTTGTTGAAAAACTTTCAGGTTTGGGAGCGACGATTTGGCGTGAAGAAATGACGAAAGAAGAAGTGGAGCAGCTTAAAAGCTGATCCCTTTTCTTGTTACCTCATTGTGTTACTATATATGATATAATGTGTTATACTAATATATAAATAAATCATGCTAGTGTACATGAGGGGGAACCGGAAATGGAAAGAAGTTTATCGATGGAGCTTGTCCGCGTAACAGAGGCGGCGGCACTGAATTCAGCTCGTTGGATGGGAAGAGGAAAGAAAGACGAAGCAGATGATGCAGCAACAACTGCAATGCGGGATGTTTTCAATACTATTCCCATGCAAGGAACGGTTGTAATCGGTGAAGGGGAAATGGATGAAGCGCCAATGCTTTATATTGGTGAAAAACTTGGTACTGGTCTTGGGCCGCTAGTGGATGTTGCTGTTGATCCTTTGGAAGGAACGAACATCGTTGCATCTGGCGGCTGGAATGCATTGGCTGTATTGGCGATAGCCGATAAGGGGAACTTGCTTCATGCCCCGGATATGTATATGGATAAAATAGCTGTCGGACCCGAGGCTGTTGGCCAGATTGATATCAATGCTTCCGTATTGGACAACCTGAAAGCGGTAGCCAAGGCAAAGAATAAAGATATCGAAGACGTGGTTGCAACAGTATTGAACCGTGATCGTCATTCGAAGATCATTCATGAACTTCGTGAGGCGGGGGCACGTATCAAGTTGATCAACGATGGAGATGTAGCGGGAGCCATAAATACGGCCTTCGATCTTACCGGTGTTGATATCTTATTCGGTTCTGGCGGGGCTCCAGAGGGAGTTATTGCAGCCGTTGCCTTGAAATGCCTTGGAGGGGAAATTCAGGGTAAGCTTGTTCCTCATAGCGATGAAGAAGTGGAACGCTGTGGAAAAATGGGCCTTGATTTAGGAAAAGTCCTCAGAATGGAAGACCTTGTTCGCGGAGATGACGCAATTTTTGCTGCAACAGGTGTGACTGATGGAGAACTTCTACGCGGTGTACAATTTAAAGGACATTACGGTGAAACACAATCCGTGGTCATGCGTGCTAAATCCGGTACCGTTCGATTCATTGATGGGCGTCACAGTCTTAAGATTAAACCGAATGGCTTGATTGACTGATAGCGTGTTTTAGAAAAATCACTTTTAAAAAGCGAGCGGTTTCAGCGCTCGCTTTCTCTTTAAAAAAATTTAAGTTGAATAATTAAAATAAAAAAAGTAAAATAAAGCTTGGTCTACTATTAATAAATTGAAAATCTGCCCTTTCACTCCAAACTTCAAGAAGCCTTCAAATAATTTTCTTCTTTACATGTAAAAATGTATCATCCTTTCTAAGAAAACTCTGGTCGGGTACATGGATTGCGGTTTTTCTTCCATCTAACAAACCATTTCTTTTTCAGTATGGGTGAAAACGTTTAATTAATAAAAGTGTGGTGTCATAATGAATTTAACTATTTCTAATTTAGAAAACATGAAACTAAAGGATCTATATGAGCACGCGCGTGAATATAAAGTTTCCTATTACAGCAAACTTTCAAAAAAGGAACTTATATTCGCTATCCTGAAAGCGCAAGCTGAGCAGGATGGTCTCCTATTCATGGAGGGCGTTTTAGAGATCATACCTTCAGAGGGCTTCGGTTTCCTGCGTCCAATTAATTATTCTCCAAGCTCGGAGGATATTTATATTTCTGCTTCACAGATCCGCAGGTTCGATTTGCGAAATGGAGATAAAGTGTCCGGTAAGGTAAGGCCTCCAAAAGAAAACGAGCGCTATTATGGATTGCTGCATGTCGAAGCAGTCAATGGCGATAATCCGGAATCGGCTAAAGAGCGTGTCCACTTCCCGGGTTTAACGCCGCTGTATCCAAACAGGCAAATTAAACTGGAAACGACACCGAAGAACTTATCGACCAGGATCATGGATGTGCTGGCACCGGTCGGTTTTGGGCAGCGTGGTCTGATTGTCGCACCTCCAAAAGCCGGTAAAACGATGCTTATCAAGGAAATTGCCAATGCGATAACCACAAACCATCCCGAATCGGAATTGATTGTGCTGTTGATCGATGAACGCCCGGAAGAAGTGACGGACATTGAACGTTCCGTCGCAGGAGACGTGGTAAGTTCAACTTTCGATGAAGTGCCGGAAAACCATATCAAGGTGGCTGAGCTGGTATTGGAACGAGCCATGCGCCTTGTGGAGCATAAACGGGATGTCATCATATTAATGGACAGCATCACCCGGCTTGCCCGTGCATACAACCTTGTCATTCCGCCGAGCGGCCGTACACTATCAGGGGGTATTGACCCTGCTGCATTCCACCGTCCAAAACGCTTTTTCGGTGCGGCGAGGAATATCGAGGAAGGCGGCAGCCTTACGATCCTTGCTACAGCATTGGTAGATACGGGTTCAAGAATGGACGATGTCATTTATGAAGAATTTAAAGGTACGGGCAATATGGAGCTGCATTTAGATCGTGCACTTGCCGAAAGACGCATCTTCCCGGCAATCGATATTCGTCGCTCGGGCACTCGTAAAGAAGAATTGTTAATTCCGAAGGATCGCCTGGATAAACTATGGGCCATTAGGAAAACGATGTCAGATTCACCTGATTTCTCGGAGAAATTCCTTCGCCGTCTAAAACAGACAAAGGGTAATGAAGAATTTTTCAGTAAGCTGGATGAAGAGATGACAGAAATGAAAAAGGGGCCAGCGAGCGTAAAACGTTCTTAAACCCTGTAAGAAACAAACAGTTGCACAACTAGTCTTAAGTTGTTATAATGAGTTCATGTGTTTTTACAATAAATGTGAGGGTGCTATTCCCTCAACTTGAAGTATATAACTCTGTTTCGAATGATTCAGGGCATAAGGAGCTGAAAAGAATGAAAACTGGAATTCATCCAAATTATAAGCTTTCAAAAGTAATTTGCTCTTGCGGAAACACTTTTGAAACTGGTTCAGTTAAAGAAGAGATCAAAGTTGAGACTTGTTCAGAATGCCACCCATTCTATACTGGTCGTCAAAAATTCGCTGAAGCTGGCGGACGTGTTGATCGTTTCAACAAAAAATACGGTATTAAATAAGCCGGACTTTTTAAAAAACAGGCAAGTATTTTTCTTGCCTGTTTTTTCTTTTCCATAAACAAGTAAGAATTTATATAAAGCCGGGTCGACTTCAATTATGGTCAAGGGATCGACAGGTGGAAGGGAGTAGCTGTTTCCATGTATGTAATGAAACAAACAGGCTGGATCGAGCTTATTTGCGGAAGCATGTTTTCAGGTAAATCTGAGGAATTGATTAAACGAGTCAGCCGTGCTCAATTTGCTAAAGAGCAAATAGCTGTATTTAAACCAGCTATTGATAATCGCTATGCGGAAGAGGCTGTCGTATCACATAATGGCTCGTCTGTGATGGCAAAACCGATTGCCCATTCAACGGATATTTTTAAGTATTTGGACAAGCCCCTGGATATCATTGCAATAGATGAAGTGCAATTTTTTGATCATGAAATCATCGGGGTTGCCCAGCATCTTGCGGACAGCGGTTATCGAGTGATCATGGCTGGACTCGATCAAGATTTCAGAGGTGAGCCATTCGGTCCTATGCCTGTTCTATTATCGCTTGCAGAATCGGTGACCAAGCTGCAGGCTGTGTGTGAAGTGTGCGGATCGCCTGCGAGCAGGACACAGCGATTGATAGATGGGGAGCCGGCCTCCTATGATGAGCCGATCATCCTTGTGGGTGCATCGGAATCATACGAGCCCCGCTGCCGCCATCATCACGAAGTTCCGGGTAAGCAGGCTGTTGGGATTAAAGAACATATTTGAATGATGGTGCCCTATGATCCACTGAGATCGTAGGGTGCCTTTTTTATGAAGAAATGGTTGGGAAGAATTATAAGGGGCGGAAAAACTGCTGGAGGTTGCATGACCAATACATGGAAGGGAAATAAAAGATAAATATTGCCCCATTTTGGGCAGGCTAACGGGGAAATGTTCTTCTTAACCAGTCAAAATGGAGGGAAAAAATATGAAATCGAAACTGCTTATTATGACGGCCTTTCTGCTTGCTGTACTAACGGCATGCGGCCAGAATGACAATGCAATAAATAATGATTCGGAATATGGGGATCAATCCCGTGATGGCAGGGATTTTGTTGGCAAGGGTTTAAATCAGGTATCCAATAAGGATTGGGACAATGAAACGGAACGGCCATCAGATCAGGTCCTCAACACCCCTCATCATACATCCAATAATTCTCCATCCATGGGGCAGCAAATTGATAAAATCCGCGAAGTCATCGAATCGGAAACTAATTATGAGGCGGGCTCCGTTTGGTTTAATGGAAATACCATACATGTTACAGTCCATGAAAAAGGCAAAATCAAGACGGAAAAAGAAAGAAATGAGGAATTGCAGCGAATACAAGGCATGATAAACAGGGTTGTGCCACAATATAATTTAGATGTCAAATTAGAGAAATAACGACATTTTTGAATCCTCTTTGACGTTGATTATTCACCTATACTATAATTAACCTAGAAGTGAACTGAGCTGGGGCACTAAGTACGTATTTATAGTTAGAAAAGATGGATTACTTCCAATTCGTTTCAGATGTTTTGGAAAATTTATGAGGTGAATAATTTGTTTGATCGTTTACAAGCAGTAGAAGATAGATATGAAAGATTGAATGAACTATTGAGTGACCCGGAGATCATTAATGACTCTAAGAAGCTAAGGGAATATTCTAAGGAGCAATCCAGCATTCAAGAGACCGCATCGACTTATAAGGAATATAAAGCGGTTCGTGAGCAACTCCAGGAAGCGAAAGCTATGATGGAGGAGAAACTTGATGCGGAAATGCGTGAAATGGTAAAAGAAGAGATCAATGAACTTGATGAGACCATACAAGGCCTTGAGGGTAAACTGAAAATATTGCTTATTCCGAAGGACCCTAACGATGATAAAAACGTGATCATGGAGATACGCGGAGCGGCAGGCGGAGATGAGGCAGCCTTATTTGCGGGTAGTCTATACCGAATGTATAGCCGTTTTGCCGAGGTGCAAGGTTGGCGGACCGAAGTCATTGAAGCCAGTCCTACAGGGCTTGGCGGCTACAAGGAAATCATATTCATGATTAATGGCAATGGTGCTTATTCAAAATTGAAGTTCGAAAATGGAGCGCATCGCGTTCAGCGGGTACCTGAAACTGAATCAGGCGGACGGATTCATACATCTACAGCCACGGTTGCCGTTTTACCTGAAGCTGAGGAAGTGGAAGTTGAAATCCATGATAAGGATATTCGTGTCGATACCTTTGCATCAAGTGGTCCTGGAGGGCAAAGTGTCAATACGACAATGTCGGCGGTGCGCTTGACTCATATTCCGACTAATACGGTTGTATCCTGTCAAGATGAAAAATCACAAATCAAGAACAAAGAAAAAGCAATGAAGGTTTTGCGTGCCAGGGTGTACGATAAAATCCATCGCGAAGTACAGGCGGAATATGATCAAAATAGGAAGCTTGCCGTTGGAACGGGCGATCGATCCGAAAGGATTCGCACTTATAACTTCCCGCAAAACCGAGTTACCGACCACCGTATTGGTTTAACGATTCAAAAACTGGATCAAATCATGGAAGGTAAACTGGATGAAGTCGTTGATGCATTAATCATGGAAGACCAATCTTCAAGGCTGGAAAATGCAGATGAGTAACTCTGCCGTGAAAGTGTTCGGAGCCCTTAAATGGGCTTCTTCTTTTTTAAAGGAAAATGATCGTGATGCCAATGCTGGGGAAATCCTGTTACAGCACTTTTTAAAACAAACTCGCTCCCAAATGCTGGCCAACCTTCATGATGAGCTTAGTGAAGCGGTTTTTGGGCAATTTAAGGCCGCTATTGAGCTGCATGCTGAGGGAACGCCCATCCAATATATTATCGGCCATGAAGAATTTTATGGACGGACCTTCTTTGTGAATGAAGAAGTGCTCATTCCGAGACCTGAAACAGAAGAATTGATTTATTATGCTTTACGTAAAATCCCAGCCATTTTTATGGAGGGACAGAAGCTTTGTTTAGCTGATATTGGGACCGGCAGCGGCGCAATCGCCATAACGATGAAACTTGAAAAATCAAACTTATTGGTGACGGCCACGGACATAGCGGAACCATCGCTTGAGGTGGCGCGGAAAAATGCCGAATTGCTTGGTGCCGAAGTGGAGTTCATGCAAGGTGATTTGCTTTTGCCTTTCATAAACAAAAAACAGAAGGTGGACGTCCTTTTATCGAATCCGCCATATATACCAGATGATGATCATGAATCCATGTCAGTAGTCGTGACAGGTCATGAACCGCATCGTGCATTATTTGCCGGTATCGATGGGCTGGATTTTTACCGCCGCTTTATGGAGCAGTTACCTCTGATCATGAAGGTGCCTGGGCTGATCGGTTTTGAAGTGGGCACTGGACAGGGTGAGGCGGTTGCCGATTTATTGAAGCGAGCCTTTCCTGCTGCAGAAGTATCCATTACAAATGACATTAATGAAAAAGATCGAATGGTCTTCGCTGTATTAAAGTGATCCGTCTTCCTATGTGAGACGGATTTTTTTATGGAAACCACCCTTATTATCCTTTGGAATCTATATTTCCAGCTATCAATTTTTTTATTTTTTACTAGTTTAAGATAGCTGGAAAATGGTGAGACTAATTCATGTGAGGGGGCGAAGGCGATGAAAACTAAACATTTAGCCATTATTTATCTATTAATCTTAACTATAGGAACAATCGTAAGTATATATATGCCTAAAGCGGAGATGGTCGGTGCAGAAGATACGAAGGTGATCCCGGATGAGGCGATTCGTCTGAGGATACTTGCTAATAGTGATGCAGAAAAGGATCAAGCGGTTAAACGGCTGATTAGGGATGAGGTAAATGAAGATATCACAAAGTGGGTCGAGGAACTTACTTCTTTGGATGAAGCGAGGGATGTGATCACCTCGCATCTGCCGGATATCCAAGCGACGGCTGAGGCAGTTATAAAGGAACAGGGTATGGAGCAGTCAGTTAAAGTGGATTTTGGACAAGCGGAATTTCCGACAAAACTCTACGGGCAGTATTTATATCCGGCAGGGGATTATGAAGCGGTGATTATCACGCTTGGGGAAGGGGAAGGCGCAAATTGGTGGTGTGTTCTATTTCCCCCATTATGTTTCCTGGATTTTTCAAATGGGACGGCTGTAAGCCAAAGTCCGATTGTCGAGGATGAGGGTGAAGGATCGTTGAATTCGGAAGGGAAGGCGCATGCTGCAACAAATGAAGAGGGTGAGCCCGTTGCAGCGGAAGAAGTTGAAGAAGAAGTGCTGGTTGAAAAGGAAAAAGGGCCCGAGGAAGTGGTTGAAGAAAAGGTAGTCGAGGGGAGCGTAAAAGAAGTATCGGAAGGAACGCTAAAAGAAAACGATACGGAGCCGGGAGTAAAGGAAGAAGTGACAGAAGTAAAAGACAAGGAACAAGTGACGAAAAAAGCCATTGATGGGAATGTTGAAGAAAACCAGGTTGAACTTGCGGCATCCGATAAACAAGGTCAACAATTATATGAAGGGGAAAGGGAGCCTGAGGTGGAAGTGAAGTCCCTGTTTGCAGAAATCTTCAATGATCTATTTTAAAAAGGGGGCAGCTGCCCTCTTTTTTTAAAATCAGATAATTTCGTAAACATATCCACAGGGTTATTAACAAAAAATCAAAAAAGTCTGTCATTAATCATTAATATCCACAAACTTATCCACGGATTCGATGTGGTTATCCCCAATTTGTGGATAACACTTGAATTATGTGAATACTTCTTTTATACTTTCAAAGTATCTTAAAGTGAATTTATTACAATAATTTGAGAATATCGTTCATATAAAAGCAATTATATAAAATAAGAAACGTTAAAAGGCGATGGTGTTCAAGATGAAAACGAAAATTTGGTCAGTGGATAAAAATGTGGATAATTTACAAAGTTATCCCCAGATTACAAAATCAGCTGAATTATTAAGGGCAAATCAAGTGGTGGCTTTTCCTACAGAGACCGTTTATGGACTGGGGGCGAATGCCAAAAATGACGAGGCGGTCAAAAAAGTGTTTGAAGCGAAGGGGCGTCCGAGTGATAATCCTTTGATCGTTCACATAGCCTCCGATGACCAGTTGTCAGGTATTGTAGAAGAGATTCCGGAACAGGCCAAGAAGCTGATGGCGGAATTTTGGCCTGGTCCTTTGACTTTGATCATGAAAAGAAAACCGGGCCAGTTATCAAACCTTGTGACAGCTGGATTGGACACGGTGGCTGTCAGGATGCCAGATCATCAGGTTGCCCTAGGCCTTATTCGTGCAAGTGATTTGCCCATTGCGGCACCAAGTGCAAATACTTCCGGGAAACCAAGCCCCACTTCAGCGAAACATGTTGAAGATGACTTGATGGGCCGGATTGCAGGCATAGTCGATGGCGGGACTACGGGTGTGGGCTTAGAATCCACAGTACTTGACTGCACTGTGGAAGTACCTGTTATTTTAAGGCCAGGCGGGGTGACCCTGGAACAGCTGGAAGCGGTAATAGGGGAAGTCAGGCAAGATGTCGCATTGAAGAATCAGGAAACGGCGCCAAAAGCCCCGGGCATGAAGTATACCCACTATGCTCCGAAGGCCCCTCTATATTTAGTCAAGGGTAATCAAGCTTTCCTTCAGAAGCTTGTGGATGCAAAAAGAACTGACGGGTTAAAGGTGGGCATCATAACGGCTTACGAACATCAACAGGAT
Organism: Peribacillus sp. NPDC058002; assembly: GCF_042886655.1. Classification (NCBI taxonomy): domain Bacteria; kingdom Bacillati; phylum Bacillota; class Bacilli; order Caryophanales; family Bacillaceae; genus Peribacillus; species Peribacillus sp. NPDC058002. Next base: position 36,316 of record NZ_JBHVQU010000003.1, read on the forward strand.
TATAAGGCGGATTATGTGGTTGTCCCAGGTTCATTAGCGGATTTACATACTGTTGCAACAGGCTTATATGATGCTTTAAGACAGTTTGACGAGCTGGAGGTCGATGTCATTTTTAGTGAAATGTTTCCTGACCATGGAATAGGAGCGGCGGTCATGAACCGGCTTGAGAAGGCTGCAGGTCATCAAATCATCAAGGAATATGTGTAATAAGAACTGATTTATTCTTCTATTTCTTTTCGGACATGCATAACATGTAGTAGGCACGTCCGAGGGGGATTTGAATGAATACATTTGCTGGAGAAATCATCACCTTATTGCTAATGGCATTCGCGCTGGGAATGGATGCCTTTTCAGTTGGCCTTGGAATGGGAATGTTTAAGCTAAGGTTGAGGCAAATATTGTTTATAGGGCTGATAGTTGGCATTTTTCATATTTGGATGCCCTTGCTTGGAATGGGGGCAGGCCGTTTCATTTCAGAAAAATTCGGGACCTTTGCTACATACGCCGGCGGTCTGTTGCTGATCATTCTTGGTATACAGATGTTTATCCCTGGTAAAAAGGATGGAGCCGGTGCCAGGGAAAATAAGATGCTGGCTCCTGTCGGGAAAGGTCTATTCATTTTTGCTTTAGGGGTAAGCCTGGATAGCTTCTCGGTAGGATTGACACTGGGAATTTACGGTGCAAAAACGATTTTAACCGTTCTTTGTTTTGGGTTTGCCGCCACCCTATTAACGTGGGCAGGCCTTTTACTGGGTAGAAAAATGCAGGGCTTGCTTGGCGTGTATAGTGAGATTCTTGGCGGAAGCATCCTGTGTGCGTTTGGATTGAAATTATTGTTCGCTTTTTGATCCGCTTGAATTCATATCGTTCCTTCCTCAACTGTTCCAAATACTGGAGCGGTTTTTTATTTTACTTCGGACATAATGAGAGTGATTTTTTTGACTATAATAAACGGGCGATAGCTTATAATGAATAAAAAAGGAGGCGTTAAAATGATCCGAGTATTATTTGTATGTACAGGTAACACGTGCAGAAGCCCGATGGCAGAAGCGATATTGAAACATAAGAATATTGCGGGTGTTGAAGTGAAGTCCGCAGGCGTGTATGCTTCATCAGGCCAGGATGCTTCGCTGCATGCTAAAAATGTATTGGTTGAAAATGACATAGTGCATAATCATCATTCAACGCCCTTATCCGAGAAGGAAATGGAATGGGCGACTCATATTTTCACCATGACGGAAGGGCATAAATCTGTCATTACCCATGCATACCCCCAAATGATCGATAAGACTTTTACTTTAAAAGAATTCGTTATTGAGGATAAATATGATAGAGATATAATAGATCCGTTTGGCGGTTCTGAAGGCATTTACCGGGAAACGTTCAGGGAGCTGCAGGAATTAATAGAAGAATTGGTCAAAAGGCTTAAAGAATGAAAGGGTACATAATGTGGGCATTTTACTGCAGGAAGCCCGAGTTGGTTTCCTGCTTCTTTGCGGGGAAAAAGGATGGACATCCTTTATCTTTTCATAATTTTGTGACACAATAAAATTAAATGAAAAAGCTAGAGGAGGATTATGATGAAAGTTGCGATTGCTTCGGATCATGGTGGTATACATATCCGTGAAGAAATAAAGACTTTATTGAATGAGTTACAGATTCCATTTGAGGATTTTGGCTGTGAATGCAGTACGTCGGTGGATTATCCTGATTATGCCTTGCCGGTTGCTGAAAAAGTGGCGCGGGGTGAGTTCGATCGGGGCATTTTAATCTGTGGAACAGGAATTGGAATGAGCATTGCTGCCAATAAAGTCAAAGGAATACGATGTGCATTGGTTCATGATGTCTATAGTGCGAAATTGACCCGTCAGCATAATGATACCAATATGTTAGCGATGGGCGAACGTGTCATTGGTCCTGGTCTTGCCAAGGAAATTGCCCAAACATGGCTGACTTCGGAATTTGAAGGCGGGCGTCATCAAAACAGGATTGGTAAGATTGCGGAGTATGAAGGTAAACATAGCTGATTTCCATGATTTTTTGGAGAGAACCCTTTTCTACCGATAGCAAGTTTTCTTATTGAAAGGATGCGTTTTCATGACAATTGATGCTACATTTTTAAATGAGCTTGAGATATGGGAAAACCAGTTTCGGGAACTTTTACATGAGTTTCAAGAACAGACAGCTTTAAAAGAGAAACAGCTACTGGTGATCGGCTGCAGTACAAGTGAAGTGATCGGGAAAAGGATCGGTACTGAAGGTACGCTCGATGTTGCAGGGATGATTTTTTCCGTAGTTAGGGATTTTCAAGGAAAAACGGGTGTTCAGGTTGCCTATCAATGTTGTGAACATCTAAACAGGGCCTTGGTTTTACAAAGGGAAACCGCGGTTCGATATGATTATGAAGAAGTTTCGGTTGTACCTGTAAGAACAGCTGGGGGATCGATGGCGACGTATGCCTATCAGCAATGGAAAGATGCTGTCGTTGTCGAGCATATTAAAGCGGATGCGGGGATTGACATTGGGGACACCTTCATTGGCATGCATCTGAAGCATGTGGCGGTTCCGATTCGCTCTGCCATTAAGGAAATAGGGCATGCACATGTGACCATGGCAAAAACACGTCCGAAACTGATTGGCGGGGAGCGGGCCGTTTATCAGGACTTTTCTGATAACAAGAGTTGTACTTAATGGGTAAGGGGGACAGCATTTCTCGGATGGGGGATGCTGTTTTTTAATTGAAATCGTAAAGCCCAAGATAAGGTTTACAAAAAATCATTACTTTATAATGCTAATAGAATAGTGATTTTGCTTATGAAATATAGGGTGAAAGAGCTTATTAGCATAATTTTGATGTTAAATACGAACGTTAATAAAAGAAAAAACATTTAACGTTCGATAAAATTAGACTATCGCTTCTAAATTAGACATGTTAAAATGGAGTAGAATTTTCTAATAACTATTGGTAAGGCTTTTTCATGCTTTTTTGAAGGCATGTTGCACATAAATACTAAAAAGCGAATCACGCACAATTTGAGGAGGAATTACGGAATGAATCGTTTAGCAAAGCAAGATGAGCAAGTGTTTAACGCAATTCAACTGGAATTAGGGCGTCAAAGAAGTAAAATTGAGCTTATTGCTTCTGAAAACTTCGTGAGTGAAGCTGTCATGGAAGCACAAGGATCGGTCTTGACTAATAAGTATGCAGAAGGATACCCTGGAAAACGTTACTATGGCGGATGTGAGTATGTAGACATCGTTGAAGATCTAGCACGTGAGCGTGCGAAAGAAATTTTCGGAGGGGAGTATGTGAACGTACAGCCCCACTCTGGAGCTCAAGCCAATATGGCCGTTTACTTTACTGTTCTTCAAACTGGAGACACAGTGCTTGGGATGAACCTTTCGCATGGAGGTCACTTAACACATGGAAGTCCAGTTAACTTCAGTGGCGTTAACTATAATTTTGTTGAATATGGTGTAGACGAAAAAGATCACCGTATCGATTACAATGATGTATTGGAAAAAGCGCGTAAGCACAAACCGAAATTGATCGTAGCGGGTGCAAGTGCATATCCGCGTGAAATTGATTTCAAGCGATTCCGTGAAATTGCAGATGAAGTCGGGGCTTATTTAATGGTCGATATGGCGCATATTGCAGGTTTGGTTGCGGCTGGATTACATCAAAGCCCGATTCCTTATGCTGACTTTGTAACGACAACCACTCATAAAACACTTCGCGGACCACGCGGAGGGATGATCATCTGTAAAGAAGAATTCGGTAAGAAAATCGATAAATCCATCTTCCCTGGAATTCAAGGCGGCCCGTTGATGCATGTAATATCCGCTAAGGCTGTTGCATTCGGCGAAGCGCTTCAAGATGAATTTAAAGTATATGCGCAAAAAATCATCGATAATGCTAAACGTTTGGGCGAAGGTTTGAAGAAAGAAGGGTTCACCCTTGTTTCTGATGGAACGGACAATCACTTGATTCTTCTTGATGTGCGCTCTACTGGATTAACGGGAAAAATCGCAGAACACGTTTTGGATGAAATCGGTATTACCGTGAACAAAAATGCGATTCCTTATGACCCGGAAAAACCATTCGTTACCAGCGGTATACGCATTGGGACTGCGGCGGTGACATCACGTGGCTTCGGATTGGAAGACATGGATGAAATAGCTGCAATCATCGGACTTGTTTTGAAAAATAATGAAGACACAGCTAAACTTGAAGAAGCAAAACAGCGTGTTGAATCATTAGCGAACAAATTTGAATTATACCCTTCATTGTAATATCGTAGCTGCTCCCTTTTAAAGGGAGCGGTTTTTTTGTATCTTATGTAAGGCTGGTGTTAGAAGAATCCGAATAGTGAAAATAGGTCTGACATCTAAACCTTTATTGAAGATTGAAACTTTTTTCTGTAAAATAGGTTGAAGTGAATTTTAAAAGACACGAAAATTTTTCTATTCGATTAGGGAAATCATAAAAAAGCGCAAAACTAAGCAATGGAATTGGAGAGATGCTAAATGGGAAAAGTTTATGTTTTCGATCACCCGTTAATTCAACACAAATTAGCCTATATACGTGATATAAATACAGGAACAAAAGAATTCCGTGAACTAGTGGATGAAGTTGCATCATTGATGGCATTTGAAATCACGAGGGATATGCCACTTGAAGAGGTGGAAATCCAAACGCCTGTAAGCACAGCGAAAGTGAAAATGCTTTCTGGTAAAAAAGTGGGTATCGTCCCGATTTTACGTGCAGGCATAGGGATGGTGGACGGGATCATTAAGCTGATTCCTGCTGCAAAGGTTGGACATGTTGGACTTTACCGTGATCCTGAAACATTGAAACCGGTGGAGTATTATGCGAAAATGCCAAGCGATTTGGCAGAAAGGGAATGCATTGTCGTTGACCCGATGTTAGCCACTGGCGGATCAGCCATCGAAGCGATCCATTCCATTAAAAAGCGCGGTGCAGTCAATATTAAATTCATGTGTTTGATTGCAGCTCCAGAGGGTGTAGAGGCATTGAAAGAAGCCCATCCTGATGTTGATATTTATATTGCGGGTCTTGACGAAAAACTGAATGAACACGGGTATATCGTTCCAGGTCTTGGAGACGCGGGAGATCGTTTATTCGGCACAAAATAATGAAAGAAACTGAGGTGTCACGAATGAATAAACCGATAAAAGTCATGACCATTTTCGGAACGAGACCAGAAGCTGTCAAAATGGCTCCCTTAGTACTCGAATTTCAAAAACACCCAGAATATTTCAAGCCGGTCGTTGCTGTTACGGCACAGCATCGGCAAATGTTAGATCAAGTACTCGAACTATTTTCCATACAGCCGGACTATGACTTGGACATAATGAAGGAAAGGCAAACGCTTGCTGACATTACAACAAGAGCATTAAATGGTCTTGATTCAGTAATGAAGGAAGCTAAACCTGATATTGTTCTTGTACACGGTGATACAACCACGACGTTTGTCGCAAGTCTGGCAGCTTTTTATAATCAAATTGTCATTGGGCATGTTGAAGCGGGGCTGCGCACATGGAATAAGTATTCCCCCTATCCGGAAGAGATGAATCGGCAGCTTACTGGCACTATGGCAGATTTGCATTTTGCGCCGACATCGAAAGCGGAGGAGAATCTGCTTAACGAAAACAAGAAGGATAATATCTTCGTGACGGGGAATACGGCAACAGATGCTTTAAAAACTACTGTACGTTCCACGTATTCGCACCCGGTTTTAAATGGACTTGGAGAAGACAGGCTCATTTTGCTTACCGCCCATCGCAGGGAAAACCTTGGTGAACCCATGAGGAATATCTTTAGGGCCGTAAAGAGAATCATTGCTGAGCATGATGACGTTCAAGTGGTATATCCTGTCCATTTAAATCCGCTTGTTCAGGAATTGGCAAACGAAATTCTCGGGGACGATCCGCGGGTACATTTGATTGAACCGCTGGATGTATTGGATTTCCATAACTTCGCTTCAAGAGCCTATCTGATTTTGACTGATTCTGGAGGAATCCAGGAAGAGGCACCGTCACTAGGTGTACCTGTCCTAGTTTTAAGGGATACGACCGAACGTCCTGAGGGGATTGCTGCCGGAACCTTAAGATTGGCGGGTACTGATGAAAAAAACATATATAACTTGGCACATGAATTGCTCACAGATCAAGAGATGCACGAAAAAATGTCCAAAGCCTCCAATCCTTATGGGGATGGAAATGCTTCGGTCCGCATCGCTGAAGCCATCCGTTACTATTTTAAGCAAGCAGACATGCCGCCAGCTAGATTTGACTCATAAAAAAGGAAAAGCCATGCGCTTTTCCTTTTTTTATTTGCATACTCCAAGGTTGTTGAGAAAAGATAACTGCTAAGGGGATGATTATGTTGGGAAAGAAAACGTTTATAGTGTTTGTTTTCCTTTTTATATTTATTTATCAAAATGAAAAGGGATTGGCATCCGTCATTCTGCCGCCTTTACCAAAACTATCTGAATCTAAGGAAGTAACGGTTGTTGTCACGATGGATAAGGTGTTTCAACGAAAAAAAATCGAAAAACTACTTGAAAAATATCCTTCCCTTCAATTAAGGAATGTTTATTCAGTTGCCCTGAATGGATTTTCCGTTCAGGGGAAAATGAATGAGATAGAACAACTTAAAAAGGAGGATGAAATTCAGGCTGTAACGGAAGTATCCGTTTATCAAGCGGTGTTGGATAAAAGTGTCCCATACATAGGAGGGGGAAGGGCAAGGGGGATCTTTGATAAGGAGAATCACCGGATTACCGGGAAAGGGGTAAAAGTAGGAATCATAGATACTGGCATCGATTATACACATCCAGATTTGCAACGTGCTTATAAAGGCGGGAAGGATCTGGTAGATGGTGATGAAAATCCGATGGAAACCAAAAATCAAGGCGACCTGGATACATTACATGGGACTCATGTGGCAGGCATCATTGCAGCCAATGGAAAAATGAAAGGCGTCGCACCAGAAGCGGAGATATATGCATATCGAGCTTTGGGACCAGGTGGTGCAGGAGATACAGACCAAGTCTTGATGGCTATTGAGTCAGCCATGAAGGATAAGGTGGATGTATTGAACCTCTCTCTTGGCAATAACGTCAATGGTCCTGATTTACCTATTTCCCTTGCGTTGAATAAGGCTGTGGAAAGCGGAATCGTTGCCGTGACATCCAACGGGAATTCCGGTCCGGCTGTATGGACCGTAGGCTCACCCGGAACAGCGGAAAAAGCGATTTCCGTTGGGGCATCGACTCCTCCCTTAAGGGTTCCGTATATGATTTACGGGCTTGGGTCGAAAAAGCATCAATCGCATTTAACCGTGTTTCAAGGCTCTAAAAAATGGAACCTGACGTTTTCCGAGGATGTCATATTTGGGGGTCTGGGCAATGAAGAGGAATTGAAACATGTTCGGGATAAGATTGTGTTGATGGAACGTGGCACACTTACCTTCCAGCAGAAAGTATCCAATGCAGAAAAGGCAGGTGCAAAGGGGGTAATTGTTTATAATAATACGAGCGGGACCTTTACTGGAAGCTTGGAAAAAGAAATGAGCATCCCGGCTGCTTCCATTAATAGAAGAGATGGATTACAGCTAAAGCAAATCATGGAGCAAGGGCAGAGCAAAACCGTTCAATTTGTTTATAAGAACGAGCAGGATAAGCTCGCAGATTTTAGCTCCAGGGGCCCGGTAACCGTATCATGGGGAATAAAGCCTGACGTATTGGCACCGGGAGTGGAAATTGAAAGTACCATCCCTAAAGGATATATGTCCTTGGATGGAACAAGTATGTCCGCACCGCATGTTGCAGGAGCATGCGCCTTAATCCTGCAAAAACACCCCGAATGGAATCCTGAGCAAGTGAAATCTGCATTGATGAGCACTTCCAAACCATTGAGGAAATCTACGAATCAATTGTATCACACATACGAACAGGGGGCAGGGCGCATCCAGGTCGACGAAGCATTAAAAGCGGACACGCTCTTGAGTCCAAGCTCATTATCCTTTGGGATGTATACGAAAAAAGAAGGAATTGAAGAACATCATGAAACGATAGTCATAGAAAATACCGGAACGGAAATGAGGAAGTACTCCTTCACGGTGCCATTGAAAGAGACGGGACTTACTTGGGAATTGCCAAAATCCCTTACTTTGAATCCGAAGGAGAAAAAACGGATAAAAGTGGGGCTTCAGGTCAACCCAGCCAGGCTTAAAAAAGGAGTATTTGATGGATACCTCATAATAATGGAAGGAACCAAAAGAATATCCCTTCCTTATTTATATGTAAAAGAAGAGCCTGATTACCCAAGGATAATGGGATTCGATTTTGGCCAAGGGGACCAGAAAGGCACATATCGATACGAAATGTACCTTCCGCGCGGGGCTGAAGAATTCGGTATTGCCCTTTATGAGGAAGATAGCTTGAAATTCGCTGGATATTTAGATTGGTCCAAATCGGCACCTTCCGGTTTGATCAAAAAAGATGTATTGAAAAAGAACTTGCCGCCTAAAGGTGTGTATAAAGCGATAATTTTTGCGAGAAAGGGTGGAAGGGAAGATCGGATAGAAAAGACGTTACTTATTGAGTGAATCGAGGTTAATAAGTAAAATGAAATGGATGTCAATAGTATAAAAAAGATAATTTGTGAACAATTCGTTAATAATTACAAACCTGTGACAAATTTCACTAACCACTCATTGACAATGATTCTAGCCTATTGTATGCTAACTAAGGATGTAAAATGAGAGGGGTTTCATACGTTAATAACGTGTCAGATAGAAGATGGTTTTTGACCTTCTATTTGGACTTGTTACGGGCAAATTCCCTAGCTAAACACAGATACTACAATATTTCTAGGGAGATTACATGACAAAATGCTAGAATTGGAAAAAATGTTCAATAGGCAGCTAAAATACATGTTGTATTTAATGGGTATTTATATACTCGGGGTGGGCTTCACTTCACATGATTCTGTCTTCCAAGGATTATTGCTTGGAACTGCCTTCAGCCTATTTATATTCTGGTCAATGGTCAAAAAGAACAAAAAGTTCGCCCAAGAGGTTGCCGAAGGTAAGAAAACGCGCTCCCTTGGTAGTTTAACTAGAATGTCTGTAGCGGGTTTAGCTGCAATTATTGCATTGAGATATCCTGACGAGTTTCAAGTGGTCTGCGTGGTATTGGGATTAATGACAGTTTACTTTGTCATTATGATAGATTATTTTATGCAAAACATACGTAGGTAGTAAAGAAGAGAGGTGAATACTGTTGAATCATGAAGCTCCTATGTGGGAATTTATGGATACTGGAATACATTTCAACTTGGCTAATGTTCTTATGATGACTATCGCAAGTCTCATTGTCTTCATTATTGCTGTAGCAGCAACTAGAAAACTTGCGATGAAGCCAACAGGAATCCAAAACTTTATCGAATGGGTTATGGATTTTGTGAAAAACATCATCAACAGCAATATGGATTGGCGTACGGGTGGTCAGTTCCTTATGTTGGGAATGACATTAATTTTGTACATTTTTGTTTCAAATATGTTAGGATTACCGTTCTCAATTGTAATAGGACATGAACTTTGGTGGAAATCACCTACATCTGATCCAGCAATAACTTTAACCTTGGCAGTTATGGTAATGGGTTTAACTCATTATTATGGTATCAAGATGAGAGGCATGAAAAATTATGCCAAGACTTATGTCCAACCAATGGGTTTCTTGTTTCCGATAAAGATTATTGAGGAGTTCGCTAATACGTTAACTCTAGGATTGCGGCTTTACGGGAATATTTATGCGGGTGAGTTACTATTAACTTTACTTGCTGGACTAGGAACAAGTGGTGTTGTGGGTGCAGCCAGTGCTGCAATACCAATGTTAGCTTGGGAAGGATTTAGTATCTTTGTCGGCACCATTCAAGCTTTTATCTTTACTATGTTAACGATGGTTTATCTTTCCCATAAAGTAAGTGACGACCATTAATTATAAATATTGTTCATTCTGAACATTATATTGATGAAAAAATAAAACAACATTTCAAGGAGGAAATTTATCATGACAGGTTCTTTAGGTCTTATAGCTGCTGCTATCGCAGTTGGATTAGGTGCACTAGGTGCGGGTATTGGTAATGGTCTTATCGTAGGGCGTACAATCGAAGGGATGGCTCGTCAGCCAGAAGCTCGTGGTATGCTTCAAACTACAATGTTCGTTGGTATTGCGTTAGTTGAGGCACTTCCAATCATCGCTGTAGTTATCGCGTTTATTGTAATGGGCAAATAAGATAACTTGAAAAAGTTCAATAATGGCGAAGATGATCCAAGGAGAACCTTCGCCATTGCTCTGTGTTAAAGTGACATTTATGACAGTGATACTGTCAATCGAAAATACAGAACTTCAATAGTGAATCTCATGAAGGGAGTGAACCGAGCGTGTTAACAAGCAATTATGTTCTTGGTCAAGCAGTCCACTTTAATGGTGGGGATATCATATACCAGCTTGTAATCTTTATTATTTTGTTAGCGTTGCTTAAGAAGTTTGCATGGGGTCCGCTAATGGGCATCATGAAAGAACGTGAAGAGCATGTTGCGAATGAAATTGAAGCAGCTGAAGTTAGTAGAAAAGAAGCACTGAAATATTTAGAAGAACAGCGTGAAATCGTAAAACAATCTCGCACTGAAGCGGGACAACTTATAGAGAATGCCAAGCAGCAAGGCGAAGCACAACGCGAAGATATCATTAAACAAGCGCGTGCAGAGGCTGAGCGTGTTAAAGAATCAGCAAAACGTGAAATCGTTCAAGAGAGAGAAAAAGCAGTTGCCGCATTACGCGAGCAAGTAGCTTCATTATCTGTTATGATCGCCTCTAAGGTAATTGAGAAAGAACTTTCATCAGCTGATCAAGAAAAACTAATCAATGAATATATTCAAGAGGCAGGAGAAGGTAAATGAGCGATATAACTGTAGCAGGACGTTATGCTGTAGCTCTTTTCCAAATTGCGAAAGAGCAAAATCTCATTAACCAACTTGAAGAAGAGCTTCGCATAGTGAATGAAGTTTTCACAAATGATAAAGAGCTATTGAACTTCTTGGCTCATCCTAAAATGACTAGCGATGCAAAAAATACATTGCTTGCAAATGCATTTGCAAGTCTTTCGTCTTCCGTTCAAAATACTGTAATGTTAATGGTGGAGCGTCATCGTACAGGTGAAGTGACTGCTATGGCACAAGAGTTCATTGAACTTGCGAATGAAGAAAATTCAGTAGCGGATGCGACTGTTTATACAGTTAATCCTTTAACTGAAGCTGAAGCGGAAGCTGTGTCTTCAGCTTTTGCTGCAAAAATCGGCAAACGTAATTTGCGTATCACTAATGTTACGGATAGCAATATTCTTGGCGGCATCAAACTTCAAATCGGTAACCGTATTTATGACGGGACGATAAGCGGGAAGCTTGATCGCCTTAGCAAACAACTATTAGGTTAATATTCACAGATAGGGGTGAAATTCATGAGCATCAAAGCTGAAGAAATCAGTGCGCTGATTAAAAAGCAGATTGAAAACTATCAGTCGGAAATTAAAGTAAGCGATGTAGGTACAGTAATCACTGTTGGTGATGGTATCGCTCGCGTTCATGGTTTAGATAATGCAATGGCTGGGGAGCTCTTAGAATTTTCTAATGGTTCAATGGGATTGGCACAAAACCTTGAGCAAAATAACGTAGGTGTTGTTATTCTTGGACCATTCAGAGACATTCAAGAAGGCAGTGAAGTACGCCGTACTGGCCGTATCATGGAAGTGCCAGTTGGAGAAGAATTAATCGGACGTGTCGTGAATCCGCTAGGACAGCCATTAGATGGTCTTGGTCCAATCGCTACAACAAAAACTCGTCCAATCGAAAGCCCTGCAACAGGTGTTATGGACCGTAAATCTGTTCATGAACCATTACAAACAGGGATTAAAGCGATCGATGCTCTAGTGCCAATCGGACGCGGACAACGTGAGTTAATCATTGGTGACCGCCAAACTGGTAAAACATCAGTTGCGATCGATACAATCCTTAACCAAGCTGACCAAGACATGATCTGTATTTATGTTGCTATTGGTCAAAAAGAATCAACAGTTCGTGGAACAGTTGAGACACTACGTAAAAATGGTGCACTAGATTACACAATTGTTGTATCTGCATCAGCTTCTCAACCAGCACCACTTTTATATCTAGCTCCATATGCTGGTGTGACTATGGGTGAAGAGTTCATGTTCGCTGGCAAGCACGTTTTAGTGGTATATGATGATCTTTCTAAACAAGCATCAGCATACCGTGAACTTTCCTTGCTTCTTCGCCGTCCTCCAGGTCGTGAAGCATTCCCTGGGGATGTATTCTACTTGCACTCCCGCTTACTTGAGCGTGCAGCTAAATTGAATGACACTTTAGGTGCCGGTTCAATTACTGCGCTTCCATTTGTTGAAACACAAGCAGGCGATATCTCTGCTTACATTCCAACAAACGTTATTTCCATCACAGACGGACAAATCTTCTTACAATCCGATTTGTTCTTCTCAGGTGTACGCCCTGCGATTAACGCTGGTCTTTCCGTATCCCGTGTTGGTGGATCTGCACAAATAAAAGCGATGAAAAAAGTTGCGGGTACATTACGTCTGGACTTAGCTTCTTATCGTGAATTGGAAGCATTCTCTCAATTCGGTTCTGATCTTGATGCTGCTACTCAAGCAAAACTTAACCGTGGTGCTCGTACAGTTGAAGTTCTTAAGCAAGATCTAAATAAACCAATTAAAGTTGAAAAACAAGTCATGATTTTCTATGCATTGACTAAAGGTCATCTAGATGATATTCCAGTATCGGACATCCTTCGTTTTGAAGAAGAATACTATGTGTTCCTAGATCGTTCTCATCCGGAATTATTAGATCACATTCGCACAACTAAAGGTCTTCCTGAAGACGCTGCTATCGTTGCTGCAATTAACGAGTTCAAAAAGAACTTCGTTATTTCTGAATAATAAGGTCTAACTAATTTATAAAGGGTGGTGAGAATGAATGGCCTCTTTACGCGATATTAAGTCTCGGATTACTTCAACGAAAAAGACGAGTCAAATTACAAAAGCGATGCAGATGGTATCTGCTTCTAAAATGAACCGTGCTGAAGCTAATGCTAAGGCATATGTTCCATATATGGAAAAAATTCAAGAAGTAGTATCAAGTATTGCGAACGGAAGTACGGGTGCATCTCATCCAATGCTTGTCTCACGTCCAGTGAAGAAAACCGGTTACCTGGTAATCACATCGGACCGCGGATTGGCAGGAGCATACAACAGTAGCATCCTTCGCCACGTTCATAAAACTATTCTTGAACGCCATAAATCCAATGATGAGTTCGTCATTATCGCAATCGGAAGGGTTGGCCGTGATTTCTTTGTCAGCCGTAATATGCACGTAGAGCTTGAAGTAACTGGGGTTCCTGATCAGCCGTCTTTCGCTGACATTAGCTCCCTTGCTAAATCAACAGTGAATTTGTATCTAAATGAACTGTGTGATGAGCTTTATATGTACTATAACCATTATGTCAGCCCAATCCAACAGGATGTAACGGAAACGCAAGTCCTTCCTTTAGCTGACTTTAATACTTCCAATGCAGCATTGACTTCTTATGAATTTGAACCGAATGCAGAAGAAATTCTTGAGGTATTACTACCTCAGTACGCAGAAAGTTTAATTTATGGTGCTTTATTAGATGGTAAAGCAAGTGAGCACTCTGCACGTATGACTGCAATGAAAAATGCAACCGATAATGCGAAAGAATTGATCGACTCGCTTTCATTGCAATATAACCGTGCACGTCAGGCCGCAATTACTCAAGAAATCACGGAAATTGTCGGCGGTGCAGCTGCTTTAGAATAAAATCATAAAAGGGGACGGTCGGCCCGGACGAAGCTTGGCCGTTCCATAATCTCGATAGTCGTTATAAGCAACGTTAGGAGGGAAAACGATGAATATAGGACGCGTTACTCAAGTTATGGGTCCGGTTGTTGACGTGAAATTCGAAGACGGACAACTTCCTAAGATCTATAACGCGTTAAGAATCGAAAATACAGCGTCTGGTACAGGACTAACTCTTGAAGTAGCCCTTCAACTAGGTGATAATACAGTTCGTACTGTAGCAATGTCTTCCACTGATGGTTTAACTCGTGGTGCAGAGACAGTTGATACAGGAGCTCCAATTTCCGTTCCTGTAGGTGAAGTGACTCTAGGCCGCGTTTTCAACGTATTAGGGGAAAACATTGACCTATTTGAACCACTTACAGCAGAGGTGCGTCGTGATCCAATTCACAGACAAGCACCAACTTTTGAGGACTTATCAACAACAGTTGAAATTCTTGAAACTGGTATTAAAGTAGTAGATTTACTTGCTCCTTACATCAAAGGTGGTAAAATCGGTCTCTTTGGTGGTGCTGGTGTAGGTAAAACTGTACTTATCCAAGAACTTATTAATAACATCGCACAAGAGCACGGCGGTATCTCTGTATTCGCTGGTGTAGGCGAGCGTACTCGTGAAGGAAATGACCTTTTCTACGAGATGACTGATTCTGGTGTTATTAAGAAAACAGCGATGGTATTCGGACAAATGAACGAGCCACCAGGTGCACGTATGCGTGTAGCTCTAAGTGGTTTGACAATGGCTGAATATTTCCGTGACGAACAAGGACAAGACGTTCTTTTCTTCATCGATAACATCTTCCGTTTCACTCAAGCAGGTTCAGAGGTTTCTGCCCTTCTAGGCCGTATGCCTTCAGCGGTAGGTTACCAACCAACGCTTGCTACAGAAATGGGTCAATTACAAGAACGTATCACTTCAACTAATAAAGGTTCTGTTACATCTATTCAAGCGATCTATGTACCTGCCGATGACTATACGGATCCGGCTCCAGCTACAACTTTCGCTCACTTGGATGCAACAACTAACCTTGAGCGTAAGCTTTCTGAAATGGGTATCTATCCTGCAGTTGATCCATTGGCATCTTCTTCTCGTGCTCTTAGCCCAGAAGTCGTTGGAGCTGAGCACTATGAAGTGGCCCGTCAAGTTCAATCAACTTTACAGAAATATAAAGAACTTCAAGATATTATTGCGATCTTGGGTATGGACGAGTTAAGCGAAGACGAAAAAGTAATCGTTGCACGTGCTCGTAGAATTCAAAACTTCTTGTCACAAAATTTCCACGTGGCTGAACAATTTACTGGTCAAAAAGGATCTTATGTACCAGTTAAAGAAACAGTCCAAGGATTCAAAGATATCCTAGCTGGAAAATATGACGAACTTCCTGAAGATGCTTTCCGTCTAGTTGGCCGCATCGAAGAAGTTGTTGCTAAAGCAAAAGAAATGGCTTAATTAAAGGGACCTAGGAGGGAATGAAATGAAGACCATTAAAGTCAATGTTGTTACTCCCGATGGCCCAGTATATGATGCAGAAGTTGAAATGGTAAGCACTAAAGCTAAAAGCGGTGAGCTGGGAATCATGGCTGGGCACGTTCCAACTGTAGCCCCGCTTACCATTGGTGCTGTCCGTCTTAAGAATGGAAGCAACACAGACTATGTAGCTGTAAATGGTGGCTTCTTGGAAGTTCGCCCTGATGTGGTAACCATTTTGGCTCAATCTGCTGAAAGAGCTGAAACTATCGATCTTGCACGTGCTCAAGCAGCAAAAGCCCGTGCTGAACAAAGATTGCAGAACAATGATGGATCAAATGATGCCAAAAGAGCTGATTTAGCGCTTAAACGTGCCATCAACCGAATCCAAATTGCAGAAATGCGATAACTTTAATTTATGAAAACACCTGATCAAACCATTCGTGGTAAGATCAGGTGTTTTTTTATTTAGAAGGTTTTTGAGGATTATTGGCATTGAATATAGGAATTAGGAAAAAAAGGTCGAATTATAGAGTAAAGTATTTTCCATTTTAAACCTTAACTCGTCGACATGATTTTATCCTAATGTTATAATGTATACGCTTACATTTATTACTTCATACCCCCTCCTTTCACGTTGCTTCTAAAAGAGTGTTACCCTGCATAATATTTAAAACGCTATCCAAAAAGAAGACAAGCAAATTTGTATTGTACCCATTTAACATTTTTTATCCATAAAGGGAGATGAGCATGGGACAGCTGCATATTTACCAAAATAATTATTTAATTGTATTTGTTTTCCTTTGTCTAGGCATTTTATTACCTGTGATCGCTTTATTTCTTGGTAGACTGCTAAGGCCTTATAAGCCGACAGATATGAAATATACGACGTATGAAAGTGGGATCGAGCCTTTTCAGGATTCAAGGGTTCAATTCAATGTCAGGTATTATCTATTCGGATTGATGTTCGTCATATTTGATGTAGAAACGGTTTTTCTTTACCCATGGGCGGTTGCCTATGATGAACTCGGACTGTTTGCATTGATTGAAATGCTTTTTTTTGTCCTGATCCTAATGCTTGGGCTAATTTACGCTTGGAAAAAGAAGGTGTTAAAGTGGAATTGAAGCTGGATGAACTTACCCCCAAAGAAATGGAAGAAATACGCCATAGCATTTTTTTATCCACACTTGAGCAAATAAAAGGCTGGGCTAGAAGTAACTCACTCTGGCCAATGACTTTCGGTTTGGCATGTTGTGCAATTGAAATGATGGGTGTCGGTTCCTCCCATTATGATTTGGACCGATTTGGTTCATTTTTTCGGACATCACCCAGACAATCGGATGTCATGATTGTTTCAGGAACGGTAACGAAAAAAATGGCTCCAATAATAAGTAGATTATACGAACAAATGCCAGAGCCGAAATGGGTTATTGCAATGGGCTCCTGTGCAACTGCTGGTGGGCCTTATGTTCACTCTTACTCAGTGGTCAAGGGGGTAGATCAAATTGTACCTGTCGATGTATATATACCGGGTTGTCCCCCAAATCCAGCTGCACTTATTTATGGGATCAATAAATTAAAAGAAAAAATCCGTTACGAGGCGAAAACCGGAAAGCGGGTGATATAGATGAGTGAAAAGGAGGACTTGGCGAAGCAAAAGGCGGCGGCAGCGGCCAAGGCGAAGGCTGAAGCAATGGCCCGAAAAAAGGCGAAAGAAGAAGCGGCGGAAAAGCCGGAAGGCGAAACGGATATAGCGAAGCAAAAAGCGGCGGCCGCGGCCAAGGCGAAGGCAGCGGCAATGGCCCGGAAAAAGGCTAAAGAAGAAGCGGAGGAAAAGCCGGAAGGCGAAATGGATATAGCGAAGCAAAAGGCGGCAGCCGCGGCCAAAGCAAAAGCGGCGGCGGCTGCGAAGAACAGGACTGCTGTAAAGGAAAGCGAGGAAATTAACACCCCTAGCGAACTTTCCCTAAATCAGTCGAAACTCGATCAAATTGTTTCTGCTATTGAGAGCCATGTAGGACAAGACGCATTGTTAGAGCACTATATTAATAGGTTATCAAAAGATGTACCCACTTTAGTGGCCAGTCCGGATACATATTTCTCAATAGCAAAATTTCTGCGCTACGATGAACAGCTTAACTTTTCGTATTTATCTGAACTTCATGGTACGGACTTTGAAACCCATATGGAAATCTATGTACATTTACATTCATTCAAAATGAACCAATCAGTTGCCTTGAAGGTGAAACTTGATAGGGATTCCCCTGTTATTCCATCATTGGTCCCATTATGGACAGGGGCAAATTGGCCAGAATGTGAGGCGTATGATTTATTAGGTATTAACTTTAATGAACACCCTGATTTAAAGCGGATTTTGCTTGGTGAAGAATGGAAGGGGTATCCCCTTAGAAAAGATTACCAGCCTTATGATGTGGAGGTGTAAGCCCAATGTTAAGGACGGAAGAAATGCTTCTCAATGTCGGGCCGCAGCATCCGAGTACACATGGTGTTTTTCGGCTTGTCATCAAGATTGACGGTGAAATTATAAAAGAGGCAACACCTGTCATTGGGTATTTGCATCGCGGTACGGAAAAACTAGCGGAAAATCTGCAATATACACAAATAATCCCATATACCGATCGGCTCGATTATCTAGCGGCAATGACAAATAATTATGTGCTTTGCCATGCTGTTGAGACAATGATGGGGGTGGAAATCCCCGAAAGGGCAGAATATTTGCGGGTTATCGCAATGGAGTTGGGCAGAGTGGCAAGCCACCTTGTCTGGTGGGGTACATACTTGCTGGATATAGGTGCGACGAGCCCTTTCCTTTACGCATTTAGAGAACGTGAAATGATCGTTAATTTATTGACTGAATTGTCAGGGGCACGCCTTACATTCAATTATATGCGTGTCGGAGGTGTGAAATGGGATGCTCCTGAAGACTGGATTGCGAAGGTTGCCGAGTTTGTCCCTTATATGAGGGAGCAGCTTGCCGGTTACCATGAGCTTGTGACAGGGAATGAAATCTTTGTTAATCGGGTTAAAGGGGTGGGCATCTATACGAAGGAGGAAGCCCTGCAGTATTCGCTTAGCGGTGCCAACTTAAGGTGCACAGGTGTGAAATGGGATTTACGAAAAAATGAGCCATATTCCATTTACGACAGGTTCACATTCGATGTTCCTACAAGGGAAGAGGGTGATGCGTTTTCACGCTATCACTGTAGAATGGAGGAAATCGAACAATCACTGAAAATCATCGAGCAGGCTGTTGAGCAATTTCCAGAAGGGCCAATCCTTGCTAAGGTCCCTAAAATAATAAAGGTTCCGAAGGGGGAAGCATTTGTCCGAATTGAATCGCCAAGAGGGGAAATAGGCTGTTATATCGCGAGTGAAGGGAAAAAGGAGCCATACCGTTTGAAATTTCGCAGACCTTCATTTTATAATCTGCAAATTCTACCGAAATTATTGGAAGGGGAAAATATGGCGAACTTGATAACGATATTAGGTGCAATCGATATCGTTTTAGGGGAGGTTGATGGATAAATGATCAAGGATCTTCTCCACTCCGCTCCAAGCCTGCTGAATTTTGGCATTTTTTTTGGTCTGGCAGTCCTGCTCCTGTTCGTCGTATTAGGGTTTGTAACCTATGGAATCCTTTCAGAGCGAAAAATCATGGGATTCATGCAAATGCGTGTCGGCCCAAACCAAATTGGGGGGAAATGGGGTCTCTTGCAGACGGTTGCTGACGTTTTAAAACTCCTGATCAAGGAGGATACGATACCAAAAAAAGCTGATAAGCCGTTATATATTTTAGCTCCGGTAATTGCTTTTGCACCTGCTTTCATGGTCCTTGCCACCTTGCCGTTCACCAATGCCTTTCAATTTGCGGATATAGGTGTCGGACTGCTTTATTATATTGCGGTTTCCGGTATATCGACCATCGGCATCGTCACTGCGGGTTGGGCATCCAATAATAAATATTCTTTGATTGGCGGAATGAGGGCAGCCGCGCAAATGATATCTTATGAGATCCCCTTGGTGATGTCGCTAGTGGGAATCGTCCTCCTAACAGGCAGTTTAAACTTGAATGATATAGTTGCAGCCCAGGAAAAGGTTTGGTTCATTTTTCTTCAGCCGATTGCGTTTATCGTGTTTTTCATTGCAGCGGTTGCCGAGTTGAACAGGGTTCCTTTTGACCTTCCGGAAGCGGAATCAGAACTTGTTGCAGGCTATCATGTTGAATACTCTGGATTTCGATGGGCCTTCTTCATGTTATCCGAATATGTGTATATGTTTGCAATGGCAACTCTAACCACTGTATTATTTTTGGGAGGATGGAATTCTATTCCGTTTTTGGATTTTATTCCGGATGCCATCTGGTTCGGTCTGAAGTTCAGTGCCGTATTCTATGTATTGGTCTGGATTCGTGTAACCTTTCCTCGTATAAGGGCCGACCAATTGATGGAATTCGGATGGAAGGTGCTGCTTCCGGTAGCATTAGCAAATATATTTTTGACGGCACTAATAAAAGAATTGATTAACCTTTTTTAGAAACATAAGCTGGTCGGAAAGCGAGGGATTTATATGCTTGGTTTAGCAAAAGGTTTAACCTATACATTAAAGAACTTGACGAGGAAAAAAGTGACCTATGACTACCCGAATGAGCCGCTTCCGCTCCCTGACCGATTCCGAGGAATCCAAAAATTCTATCCTGAAAAGTGTATTGTATGCAATCAATGCGTGACGATTTGTCCAACTGATTGTATTCAATTAACCGGTAAGAAACATCCGGACCCATCGAAAAAAGGGAAAATCATCGATACGTATGACATCAATTTCGAGATTTGCATTTTATGTGATTTATGTACGGAGGTCTGCCCTACAGAAGCGATAGTGATGACGAACCAATTCGAGCTGGCCGAGTATAGCCGTGATCATCTATTTAAAAATCTGGAATGGCTGGATGAAAATGATGAAAATATCCGGAAGGTGAATAAAGTATGAGTTTGTCGGGTGAATTAATTGCCTTTATTGGTTTGGCACTCGTCGCGATATTAGGCGGGGTGCTGCTGATTACGTTAACAAAAGTGGTGCACATGGTAATTGCACTTGTTTTTACTTTCTTGGGCATTGCAGGCCTTTATATGTTGCTTTCCGCCGAGTTTGTCGCCATTGTCCAAATCCTTATTTATTCAGGGGCAATCACGATCGTGATGCTATTCGGGATTATGCTGACAAAGCACCAGGAAAATGATGCACCCGCTAAAGGGGGCTGGGGGAAATTCTCCGTGCTCGCAGCGGTTGCTGGATTCGCCGTGGCGGTTTATCTGGGGATTTATAATCTGGATATACCTGTACAGCCAACGGCCTTGCATGAGGAAAATACAAAGCAAATAGGAATCGAAATTTTTTCAAAATATGTGATTCCATTTGAAGTGATGTCGGTACTCCTGCTTGTTGCTTTAGTCGGTGCCATCGTATTGGCTAAAAAAGATGATGAGGAGGGAGAGCGATCATGACGGGAGTTCCCTTGTCGGCTTACCTTGTATTGGCACTCGTTTTATTTTGTATAGGGCTGTATGGGGCCTTGACGAAAAGAAATGCGGTCATTGTTTTGATTTCAATCGAGCTGATGCTGAACGCCGCGAATATCAATTTAGTTGCCTTCAGTAAATTCGGGGTAACGCCATCCATTACGGGTCAAGTTTTTTCCTTATTCACGATTACGATAGCAGCGGCCGAGGCTGCTGTAGGGCTGGCTATACTAATGTCCCTTTATCGCAATCGGAAGACGGTCAATGTCGATGAAATGGAAATAATGAAGAATTGAAGGTTTATATAAATGAAGAAGGGGATTTGATACGATGATGGAGCACGCATGGCTCATACCGATCTTTCCACTCGTCACGTTTCTGGTTCTGCTTCTATCAGGCGGGCGGTTGCGGGAACGAGGGGCTATTATAGGAATAATATGTACATTGGCTTCGTTTGTTTTATCGTTGCTTGTCCTGTTAGAACGATTTAAAGAACCTACGTATAATATATCGATAGACTGGCTTTCCTTCGGAGGGACGCAACTTACAGCCGGATTCGAGATCAATCAGCTTAATGCCTTGATGCTTGTGATCGTTTCCCTTGTCAGCCTGCTTGTCCAGATATATTCGCAGGGGTATATGAAGGGTGAAGTGCGATTCTCCATTTTTTATGCTTATCTGGGCTTCTTCACCTTTGCCATGCTTGGTCTAGTCATGGCACCTAATTTATTACAGCTTTATATCTTCTGGGAATTGGTCGGGGTGGGTTCTTTCCTGCTCATCGGATTTTACTTTTATAAACTGGAAGCTAAGGCTGCAGCGAAGAAGGCATTCATCATGACCAGGATTGGGGATGTAGGGCTCTTAATCGGCATCATTCTTCTATTCTGGGAAACAGGCAGCTTTGAATATGGAGAGATCTTTCAAGCTGTTCAAGCGGGCATGATATCAAGTGGAAAACTGACATTAATCGCTATTTTGATTTTTATCGGAGCGGTTGGGAAGTCTGGACAATTTCCACTTCACACATGGCTTCCGGATGCAATGGAAGGCCCGACTCCGGTTTCCGCATTGATACACGCAGCAACGATGGTTGCTGCAGGGGTTTACCTGGTAGCGGCCATGTTTCCGTTATTCATGGCTAGTTCTGCTGCGATACAGGTCGTCGCAATAACAGGTGGAATTACAGCCATATTTGCCGCAAGCATTGCCATAGTGCAAAAGGATGTTAAGCGTGTATTGGCCTACTCGACAATCTCCCAGCTTGGTTTTATGATGCTTGCTTTGGGTACTTCGGGATATGTGGCCGGGGTGTTTCATTTAATGACCCATGCCTTTTTTAAAGCATTGCTGTTTTTGGCTGCAGGCAGTGTTATTCACGCCATACATACACAGGATATGGAAAAGATGGGCGGCTTATGGGGTAAGTTGAATTGGACTGGGCCGCTGTTCTTGACTGGCACTTTGGCGATATCCGGGTTTCCATTGCTCTCGGGTTTTTTCAGTAAAGATGAAATTCTGATGGCCGCCTGGGAGAATGGTAGTTATATATTGTTTGGTCTAGCGGTGGTTACCTCCTTTTTAACTGCGTTTTATATGTTCCGGCTGTTTTTCATGATATTTGCAGGCGATTCGCGCAGTCAAGTCAAACAGGTCAAGGAGTCACCTTCCATCATGTTAATTCCGATGCTCGCATTGGCCTTTCTTGCTATAATCGGTGGGTATATCCAAACACCATGGTTTGGAACCTTCCTTGGGGAGTGGCTTGTGGAGGGAAATGAATCTCTTCTAGGCGCCAGCCATAGTGAGGGGCCTGTTTGGGTCATGTTGATGGCCGTGATTGTATCGCTGGCCGGGATATGCCTTGCTTATATGATATATGCTAAAAAGACATTACCTCGGGAGTGGCTTGTCAAAGAAAACTCCGGGGTCTATAGGGTTTTGGAAAATAAGTATTATATTGATGAGATTTACCATTTTACTGCAGGTTATGCAATCAAAGGCTTTAGTTTATTCCTATCTTATATTGAAAGGTTCATTGTCGGTGGCCTGGTTTCCACTGTAACAAGTTCAATAGAAGGGTTGGGGAAAATTGGGTCTAAACTGCAAACGGGACAGGTACAGCAATATGGCATGATAGCCTTTCTGGGTCTTGCGGTACTGTTGGTGATTTATGCAGTGACTGGGGGGTATCTAAGATGAATGTCTATTTGCTCTCGCTATTAGTGTTTTCACCGCTGCTGGGCATAGTGATGGTTGCCCTCATGCCGAAAAATGAGGAAAGAACGATTAAACAATTTGGCTTTTTCGGAACACTGCCTCCCCTTTTCCTATCGTTCTTTCTATGCAGCCAATATTATTCGGGTGTGGCCCTATCCGAATTTGACATTAAATTGAATTGGATCAGGTTTGGGAACTTGGAGATGTATGATCCCAAACTCTTCACGGTTGACTTTGAGTTGGGGCTGGATGGCTTAAGCCTCATCTTCATATTACTGACAACAATCATTTCATCTCTGGCCGCAATCGCGTCCATTTATATAAAAAAAGATTGGAAAGGGTATTATTTGTTATTTTTGATCCTGGAGATCGGAATGCTCGGTGTCTTCACGGCAGAAAATTTGATCCTTTTTTTCATCTTTTTTGAAATGACATTGATTCCAGCTTTCTTTTTAATTGGTAGATGGGGCTTTCTGGAGAGGGAAAAAGCTTCTTATAGTTTTCTGATTTATAATGGCATTGGTTCGGCCGTTTTATTGGTGGCCATTTTGATTTTGTTTGCCAGGACAGGTACGACTAACATTGCGGCATTGACACAGATGATGACAATGGGCGGTGTTTCGCTTTTTGCACCCATATCCGGTTCGATGAAATATGGTTTATGTCTCGCCTTTCTCGTTGCATTTGCGATAAAGCTGCCCGTCTTTCCCTTTCACAGCTGGATGGTGCGGGTCCATGCAGAAGCTCCTCCATCCATAGTCATGATACATGCGGGTGTCCTATTGAAAATAGGGGCATACGGAATCAT
This sequence comes from Peribacillus sp. NPDC058002, assembly GCF_042886655.1. Classification (NCBI taxonomy): domain Bacteria; kingdom Bacillati; phylum Bacillota; class Bacilli; order Caryophanales; family Bacillaceae; genus Peribacillus; species Peribacillus sp. NPDC058002. Next base: position 60,343 of record NZ_JBHVQU010000003.1, read on the forward strand.
CCGGTTCGGAATGGGGATATTTCCGGAACAATATAAAAGCTTGGCCTTTACCATTGTCCTGTTTGGGGTCATCAGTTTTTTGTATGGTGCATTTCTAGCGTTGGTACAAACGGATTTCAAGCTCGTTTTAGCCTACTCGTCCATCTCACATATGGGTATCGTCATGATGGGGCTGGGAGCCTTGAATGAAGCGGGCATTCAGGGAGCCACTTTTCAAGTCATCTCACACGGGCTAATTGCCGCTTTGTTGTTTTTCCTGGTGGGAGTGTTGTATGAGCGGACGGGAACGACGATGCTTCCTAAGCTTGGGGGCTTGGCCAAGTCGATGCCGATTTTTTCAGGGTTCATGTTAGCCAGTGGGCTGGCTTCACTCGGTTTGCCTGGCATGTCCGGCTTCATCAGCGAATTCATGGTATTTCTTGGTTTATTCAAAAGTCAGCCGTTGCTTGCGGCAATAGGGGTGATCGGTCTGGTATTAACCGCTGTTTATGTACTGAGGGCGGTCATGCTGATGACTTTCGGGAAAAATGATAGCTTGATAGAAACAGAGAAACGGGACCTTAGGGGCTGGGAGTTTTTGCCTGCATTGGTTCTTCTCGGTTTGATAATAACTGTTGGGGTATACCCAAATTTGTTAGGCCGGCCTCTTCAAGGAACGATTGAAGCCATGATGCTAGCTCTAGGGGGGCGATGAAGGATGGATTGGAACACGATGCTTTCTTATGATTGGGGAGCGATGATGCCGGAATTCATCATCCTAGGAACGGCCATGTTTCTTTCGATATTGGATTTATTTTGGCCGAAGCACTTTAATCGGAGAAAACTGGCATGGCTTGCGTTAACCGGAATCATTTTGGCCTGTTTGTCACTGATTAGCCTGCTATCCTTTGAGACAGTCAGTATCTTATCCGATACGTTTCGTTTAGATTCATTTGCAAAAGCTTTTAAGTTGCTGCTTTTATTCGGAGCGGCCCTAATCATCCTTCTGGCTGAAGGATATGAACCGCAAGAGGGGCTGCGGGAGCACCGGGGGGAATTTTATTATCTGTTCCTGACCGCTTTGCTTGGAGCGATGGTCATGTCCTCAAGCGGTGATTTGATAACACTGTTCGTTGGACTGGAACTTCTTTCACTCTCATCTTATATATTGGTCGGAATACGGAAGCATGATCGGAAGTCCAATGAAGCGTCCATGAAGTATGTGATAAACGGAGGCATTTCCACAGCGATAACTTTATTCGGAATGAGCTATTTATATGGAGTGACCGGTTCCGTCAATCTAGGTGAAATGAGCCGGACGATGGCTGCAATGACGGACGGCCAGCTGCAATACATTATGGGACTCGCTTTCTTCATGGTATTTGTCGGTGTATCCTTCAAGATAGCTGCCGCCCCATTTCATATGTGGGCGCCGGATGTCTATGAGGGGGCACCGACACCGGTCACAGCCTTTTTGAGTGTAATTTCGAAAATGGCGGGTTTCATCATCATCCTGCGCATTTTTCTCTCGTTGTACCTAACAGCTTCCGGTGATATGTTCGGAGCGCTCGACTTTTTGGAAAAAAATAATATCTATATAGCTTCATTGGCGGGACTGACGATCATCATTGGAAATGTGGTTGCGTTAAGGCAGCAAAATTTAAAACGATTGTTCGCCTATTCAAGCATCGCCCATGCGGGTTACCTGCTTGTAGCGGTGGCAACATTGGGCGGGGGATATTTCCTGCTGGATACAGTCTGGTTTTATCTAATGGCTTATATATTGATGAATATAGGTGTATTTGCAGTCATTCAGCTGCTCTCCAGTCAAAGTGGGTCAGAAGATATTAGCATTCTTGCAGGATTGGGGAGGAAATCACCGTATCTTGCCATGGCATTCACCGTATTTATCCTGGCACTTGCTGGAATTCCCGGGACGACAGGTTTCATTGGCAAACTCAATATTTTTCTAGGAACATTCATAACGGAGCCTGGACATTTTGTCCTTGCTGGAATCATGATTGCTGGAACCATTGTTTCCTATGTGTATTATTTCGGATTATTGGTGCAGGTCTTTTTCCGACCCATTCATTCGGAGAAGATTATTAACATCCGTCCGGGTCTTTACGCCGTGTTGATCATTTGCGTGATAGGCACCATTCTTTTCGGGGTGGCACCAAATATTGCCTTTGAGTTTATTCATGATCAATTTGGTGAATTTACAGACTTTATTTCGAGTAAATGATATAATGCCTGTATCAGAGGCTTGTTCCATTGGATCAAGCCTCTATTTACAGTTTTAAAAAGATATTTTGCAATTCTTCCTTTTAAATTCCAAATATGCAGGGGTTTTGTGTTAGAATATAATTTGGGTGTCTTTTAGGAGGTATGTACATGTTTTCAGCCATGGGACAGCAGGCTTTAACAGGAATTATTGCACACTTGTTTTTCATCGCAGTTACCTGGTGGGCTTTACAGGCATTACATTTTGATAAAATGCTAAGATCCAATTCGGTCATCAAGGCCAGGGTTTTATATATTTTATTAACGGTTGCCATCGGTTCAGCTGTAAGTAATTTCTTCCTCGACTACCTGGGATTTGCAAACCAACTCCCTTATATGTTTAGTAATGACTGATAAGCTGTAAGAGTTTTCTTATAGCAAAATATGATTCTACTCTTGTATTCGCTTTTGCTTCCTGCCAGTTTAAGGGGAAGTTGTCACCAATTGTCGGAAAACTTGAAGTATGATCTCTCTCCTTGTGGAAAGAATGTGTAAAAGGGGAGGGATTTAACATGTTTAATTTAAACAAAAAAATGTTAACATACATAGTATTTCTCGGTTTGACGGTGATTTTAATTGGGAATAGTACGATTGTGGCAGAAAGTAAACCAGATATAGTTAAAATGGTGGGACTGTTACAAAAAGATGAAGATTTGGACATAAGGGATTGGTCTGTACTCACTAGAGAAATAAATAAAGAGATTACAACTAAACAAGAGTTTGAAAGCGAAGTTACAGCTTTAAAACGAAAATACCCTCAATTTCAATGGCACCGGAAAGATGATGCTTCCGGCTGGAAGGCTGAGGCGTTAACTTACAATGTCGATTCAGGTCTGACCGAGTCTATCAAAATAATGACAACGGAAGAGAAATTTGATAAAGTTACCTATGTCATTTACGAAGTGGAGGGGAAAGAGTGGAAAGAAGCCAATGCGGCATTTTTTACTGCTACGTTCCAAAACAGGGTGAATGACCTATTTATAGGAACTCCTTCAATTTTTTCTTGTATTAAAGGGTCTATCAATGATAATATGGATTCGGTTTTAAACTCTAAAACTGAAGACCTGTTAGATATGTTCCAAGCAAGGGAAATTGAGAGTGTGCATGAAACAAACTTTACATCTATATCTGCACATTCAACATTGTTTAAACAACAATTGACAAAAGAAAAATTAAATTTGCAGTTTGGGCTACGGACAGAAGGAATGGGTGACCAAACGAACTTTGTAGTTGGCACACCAATCATAACGTTTGAATATTAATATAGAGAAAATGGACGCGGAGGGGAATACTTTTGGAAAAAATCATCGTCCGCGGCGGAAAAAGGCTTAGCGGGACAGTTAAAGTAGAAGGTGCTAAAAACGCCGTTTTGCCAGTTATCGCTGCAACATTATTAGCAAGTGATGGGAAAAGTATCATTAAAGATGTTCCTACGCTCTCCGATGTATATACAATCAATGAAGTATTGCGCAACTTAAATGCAGATGTTGCCTTTCATGACAATCAAGTAACTGTAGATGCATCAAGAGAGTTATTAGAAGAAGCACCATTTGAATATGTACGTAAAATGAGAGCTTCCGTTTTAGTGATGGGCTCATTACTAGCAAGGAATGGCCGGGCCCGCGTTGCTCTTCCTGGTGGCTGTGCCATCGGATCACGTCCTATCGACCAGCATTTAAAGGGTTTTGAAGCGATGGGAGCAAAAGTGAAGGTCGGCAATGGTTTCATTGATGCCGAGGTAGAAGGCAGACTTAAGGGTGCAAGAGTGTATCTTGACTTCCCGAGTGTGGGTGCCACTGAAAACATCATGATGGCAGCAACACTTGCTGAGGGTATAACTATTCTTGAAAATGTGGCCAAAGAGCCTGAAATTGTAGATCTTGCGAATCTCCTTAATAAAATGGGTGCCAAAGTCAGAGGTGCCGGTACAGGTACGATGAGAATCGAGGGTGTCGATAAATTATATGGCACTGAACATACGATTATACCTGACCGTATCGAAGCTGGTACATTCATGACTGCGGCCGCTCTTACTGGCGGCAATGTTCTAGTTCAAGGAGCTGTACCTGAACACCTTACTTCCCTTATTGCTAAAATGGAGGAAATGGGCGTTAAAATTCTTGAAGAAGAAGATGGATTACGCGTTATCGGTCCAAAAACCTTAAAGGCCATTGATATTAAAACAATGCCGCATCCTGGTTTCCCGACAGATATGCAATCGCAAATGATGGCATTATTACTGCGTGCTGAAGGAACAAGTATGATTACGGAGACCGTTTTCGAAAACCGTTTCATGCATGTTGAGGAATTCCGTCGCATGAATGCCAATATTAAAATAGAAGGCCGTTCCGTAATCGTTAATGGACCAACTAACATTCAAGGAGCTGAAGTAGCTGCAACAGATTTACGTGCCGCAGCAGCTCTCATCCTGACTGGATTGGTTGCAGATGGCATTACACGTGTTACAGAACTGAAGCATCTTGACAGAGGGTACGTGAATTTCCATGGTAAATTGGCATCCCTAGGTGCAGATGTGGAACGTATTAACGAAGATGTACCTGCTGAAGCAAAAAAAATTGCAGATTTAAACGCATAAATAGCTTATAGAACCATTCACGTTCGAGTCATTGAACCGTGAATGGTTTTTTTTGTCTTGATCCGGATTCATCGGCTACAGTTAAATGGATGTCGTTTTTCTATTCATAAAAGCTTGTCCCCCGACATACATTTGTTATGTAAAGATACCTGCTGGATACGATTAAACACGGCAGAGAAAACAAGTGTAGGGAGGCTCAGGAATTTGAAAGCAATCAAACCGATGATCGTACTATTCATAGCAGTAGCGTTCGTAATTATCATGATTCCGGCAGTGCTTGTGCTTCCATTTTCAAATGATAAGACAAGCGGGCAGTTGACCGAACAATTAGAAAAGAAAGTAAAGAATGAGGGTAAAGAGGTAGCTGCAAATGAAATGAGTTCCGTAGAAGTTGCCGTTTACCGAACATCTGCAAAAAAGATTGAAAAACTGCCGATTGAATCGTACTTGACTGGTGTGGTTGCGGCTGAAATGCCTGCGGATTTTGAAGAAGAAGCGCTGAAGGCTCAAGCATTGACAGCGAGAACTTACATTGTCAATCAGCTTATAAGCGAAAGTCGGCTGGGCTTGCCGGATGGTGCCGATGTAAGCGATACGGTCATGCACCAAGTTTATAAGAATAATGATGAGCTGAAAAAACAGTGGGGCTCTGATTATAAATCGAAGATGCAAAAAATTAACAAGGCTATAAAAGAAACTTCGGGTCAAATTTTAACCTATGAAGGAAAACCGATTACTGCCACTTTTTTTTCGACCAGTAATGGCTACACGGAAAATTCCGAGGACTATTGGCAAGCTGATTATCCTTATTTAAAAAGTGTATCCAGTCCTTGGGATAAAGAAGAATCACCAAAATTTTATAATAAAGTTGTAGTGAATGCTGCCGATTTTGAAAAAAAACTGGGTGTAAGTCTTTCTTCGGGAACATCAATAGGGACTGTCATTGAAAGAACATCAGGTAATCGTGTAGGTGTAGTGGAAATCGCAGGAAAGAAAATGACAGGAAAACAGATTCGTGAGAAGCTCGGGCTGACATCATCCGATTTTGACTGGGAGCGTCAAGGCAACCAGATTGTCATCACGACAAAAGGATCCGGGCACGGAGTTGGAATGAGCCAATACGGTGCCAATGGCATGGCCAGGGAAGGTAAAACCTATGAAGACATCGTGAAATATTATTATAAAGGCGTCAAAGTTCAGTCTTCAAATAAGTGGCTGAATACGATGACAGCAAAAAAATGAGAGATGGGAATCCCCATCTCTCATTTTTTTGCACTAATTTTTTCTATAACGGTCAAAAAGCCCCGTTCACGCTTGAAATAATGATATTGGACATGAAAATAGACTGCAGCTACTCCTATGATATCTTTAATGACATCTATTAAGGTAGAGGAGCGGTATGGGACGAAGGATTGGTGGTATTCATCAATAACTCCGTAAAGGCAAGCCACAAGTGCCGCCAACAGGCTTAAACCAGGTTTCAGATTTTGGTTTGCAGCAAGGGCGGAAACTAATAATATATACAAAATGGCAAATTCGACCAGATGAAGTGCCTCTTTGATAAATCGGTCAATTGAGGATGAGGGAAGATCAAGAATCATATCATCGGGGTTGCTCGACATTATCCAAATGGCAATCATATATAGGAAAGGCAATAACGTTAACACAAATTTAAAAGCTTTTTTCATGATTTAAACATCCTTCAACTGTAAGATACCAAACATTTTACCATTCTACGAATAAAATCGGTTTCATTTCCACAAAATAAATCTAAAATATTTTTTTCCTGAATGTATATAATCTTAACAAAATGTTCAGAATGATTGCTGAGGTGATTAATATGAGAGAGGAAGAAAAGAAACCAACTTCCACAATCCGACGTATACTAAAACAACGTTGGGCATTATCAGCAATCTATATCGCAAGTGCAGCCATAATCTTAGCCGCGGCCTTCTTATTACAAAATAGTTTTAACGATTCAGCTAAAGATGGCAAAGAGGAATCAGCTGAAACAGGAAAAAACTATGGTGAGCCTTCTGTAGAGGTTAATAGTAATCTTGAGACAATCAAGATGCCTGTAGCCGATGCGAACAAAACGGTTATCAAGAAACAGTTTTATGATGTGAATGCGGATGAAAAAGCACAAGAAGAAGCATTGGTTTTCTACAACAATAGATATGAGCAAAACAAAGGTATAGACATTGCAATGGAAGATGGAAAGACTTTCGATGTAAAGGCTTCCTTAAGTGGAAATGTAACGAAAATTCAAGACGATGCGCTACTTGGAAATTTAGTTGAAGTAGAACATGAAGATGGCGTTGTTACCCGTTATCAATCTGTTAAAGACATTAAGGTTGCAGTCGGTGACAAAGTGAAACAAGGACAAGCAATTGCTACAGCTGGAAAAAGCCAAATCAATGAAGAGGCTGGCGTACATGTACACTTCGAAATCAGAAAAGATAACATTGCGTTAAACCCACTTGATTTTGTTGATAAACAAGCTTCTGCGATTCAATCGGCAACTGAAGCCGAAGGCAGTGAACTTGAAGATTCAGCTAATAAAGAAGAAAAACCTGCAGTCGAAGGTTCTGAAGCTGATAAAGAGGAAAAACCTGCAGTTGAAGAATCTGAAACTGGCACGGAGCAAGCTCCTGCAGTTGACGAAACTGACGAGAGCACTGATTTAGAGAGTGGCACTGATGAGGAAGGCTCTGTCCCTGGTGAAGATACAACTGAAGAAAGCGATTCCTTAAAAGATTCGTTGAATCAATCTAATTAAGATCAAGATTTTTAATAAAATCAAAACAAAAACCTAGAGCGTTACGAATGACAACAACTGAAAATTTGGTAAAAGGAAGCCGTTCACTTTGAACGGCTTCCTTTTTTTTCGAGGAAATATTGGCCAATATGCTGAAACCTTTGAATTTCTGACAAATTTCTCGGGAAATAATTTACGCTTAATGAAAATAAACAGATGAAAATCAGAAATAAATCCAAACCTCCTGTCCCATTAGGCATATATTCTTAACCAAGCTAATAAGATGTTATAAACCATGCAAAGAGAGTGTTTGAGGTGAGGAATCGTTTATTACAAATTATCTAATAGGTGAATAATTCTATCTTTCATTGTTTATAGGGCAGCGGTATTCGATTCGAAAAATACGAATCTCATTTCACACTTCTCACATCCAATTTGGGGAGGTCGAGTGGTGTGCACGATTACATCAAAGAAAGAACTATCAAGATAGGAAAGTATATCGTGGAAACTAGAAAAACAGTCCGCGTCATTGCAAAAGAGTTCGGAGTCTCTAAAAGCACGGTTCATAAAGACTTGACTGAGAGGCTGCCAGAAATTAATCCTGATTTGGCTAACGAAGTGAAGGATATATTGGATTATCATAAATCCATTCGCCACCTTAGAGGTGGAGAAGCGACAAAATTAAAATATAAACGTTCTGAAAGAGAAGAAGAAATCGTTAAATGATACTTGAATCATTCCGGCAATTGGAAGTGAATCGGGCAATCTGGGATAAGGGGGCATGAAAGTGAATGTCCATTTTTTTTCTTAACCTTGATTGCAGTTCCGTGCCGGGATTTTTTTTATGGGGAAATGCGAAATTTAGTACATAAGGCATCATTTTTTTTACATATTGGCAAAAAAGGGAATAATAGTATTTATTAGTGTTTATTTATAATTCATACTTACTTGTGTCAATGCAATATGGTAAAATAAACAATTAGGACAGAAGTAGGTTATATGTGAGGATATTCAAGGAGGATTTAAGAAATGTTTGCTAGAGATATTGGGATAGATCTTGGAACAGCCAATGTTCTTATACATGTCAAAGGTAAAGGAATTGTGTTAAATGAGCCTTCGGTAGTTGCGATTGATAAGAATACGAACCGTGTTCTTGCCGTCGGGGAAGAAGCTCGTAAAATGGTAGGCCGTACTCCAGGAAACATCATCGCAATCCGTCCTTTAAAAGACGGTGTCATTGCGGATTTTGATGTAACAGAATCAATGCTTAAGCATTTTATCAATACATTGAATGTGAAAGGCTTCCTTTCAAAGCCTAGAATTTTAATCTGTTGCCCGACCAACATAACAAGTGTCGAACAAAAAGCGATTAAAGAAGCGGCTGAAAAAAGCGGCGGAAAAAAAATATTCCTTGAAGAAGAACCAAAAGTGGCTGCAATCGGTGCCGGTATGGATATTTTTCAACCAAGCGGCAATATGGTCGTAGACATTGGCGGGGGTACAACGGATATTGCCGTTCTTTCAATGGGGGATATCGTTACATCTTCTTCAATTAAAATGGCCGGTGACAAATTCGATAATGAAATTTTAAATTATATCAAGCGGAAGTACAAGCTCCTTATTGGTGAGCGTACAGCGGAAAACATTAAAATCCAGGTTGCAACCGTATTCCCTGGATCCCGTAATGAAGTCATCGATATCCGTGGGCGCGATATGGTATCGGGATTGCCTAGAACCATTTCGGTCAACTCGGAAGAAATTGAGGAAGCTCTTCGCGAGCAGGTTTCCATCATTGTACAAGCTGCAAAAAGTGTGCTTGAGCGGACACCGCCAGAACTTTCTGCAGATATCATCGACCGCGGCGTCATTTTAACAGGCGGGGGAGCATTGCTTCACGGGATTGATTTACTTCTTGCTGAAGAACTTAAGGTCCCAGTACTCGTTGCCGAGCAGCCAATGGATTGTGTAGCAATCGGAACCGGTATCATGCTTGATAATATGGATAAATTGCCACGTCACAAATTCAACTAAAAAGCGGATGGAAAGCCGCACCATAAGATAGGGGTCTAAGGTTCAGACAAACGTGAGGCATAGTGAAAGTGCGTGCAGTTCTAGTACAGATGAGCAATAGGCCCTCTTCTTTTAGTCGAGAGTTTAACACCATTCCTTTAAATCTGACCTAGCCTACGATATAGGTAAATTCTTCTGCCTAATGCTGTCCCTTTCCTTAAGATACTGATGTTCATGACCGATAAGATAGATATGAGAAATTGAACGGGATAAGTTATGTAAATTGAGGAGTGAAGAAGATGTTAAGAGGTTTTTATACGGCTGCTTCCGGGATGCTTACACAGCAAAGGCGCACAGAATTGCTCACAAACAATATGTCCAACGCGAATACTACAGGATATAAAGCGGATCAAATGAGTATAAGGTCTTTTCCTGAAATGCTCATAAGCAACATAGGTGGTAAAACGGTTCCTACGGAGAGCAAATTGAGCATGTCTAACTTATCCCAGGTTGGAGGGCTCAGTACGGGTGTTTATGTACAGGAGGCAAATCCTTTATTTGTCCAGGGCACATTGGAGGAAACCCAGCTTAATACGGATATTTCCTTGGTCGATGAAAACCTTCCGATCAATGTTGAAACGGGTCGGCAGGGATCGGTTTTTTTTACTGTCCAGGATGATGATGGTGCTATCCGTTATACGCGTAACGGCAGCTTCACCCTGGATGGGCAAGGTTATCTGACTACGCCTGCCGGTCATTATGTATTGAACGAAAATAATGAAAAGATCCAGCTTGATAGCGATCAATTCACAGTAGCGGAAAACGGTGTTATTTTAGAAGGAAATGCTCAAACCGCACGTATGGGCATCGGTTATTCGGATGATCCGTCATTACAGCTCATGAAGGATGGGGAAGGCCTATACAAGGCTGCGAATGATGGGGATTTACCTAGTGCATATGCGGCTGCAGATGTCGGTTTTTCTACTAAGCAAGGCTTTCTTGAAGGCTCCAATGTTGACCAATCGAGAACGATGACAGAAATGATGTCTGCATACCGCTCTTTTGAAGCGAGTCAGAAGGTTCTTCAAGCCTATGATAAAAGTTTGGATAAAGCGGTCAATGAAGTTGGCAGGCTTTAATTGAACAGTAGGAAAAATGACTTTGGAAATTTGAACATGTAAGGGGAAAAACCATGAATCGTACGATGATGACTGCGACGAATACGCTAAACCAACTTCAAAGTAAAATCGACCAAATAGGTAATAATATCGCGAATGCGGACACGACTGCCTACAAAAAGACCCAAACGAGTTTCAATGACTTATTGACACAGAGCTTCAATAATCAACCGAGTGAGACCAAGGAAAAAGGAAGATTGACCACACCTGGCATCCGGCAAGGAACAGGGGCTATGATAAGCCAATCTCAATTGGTGCTTTCACAGGGAGCCTTAAAGACGACGGACCGCAACCTTGATGCTGCATTCACCCGCGATGACCAATTCTTCATAGTAAGCGTTCAAGATGATAATGGGGTCAATACAAGGCTTACAAGGGATGGGGCCTTTTATTTATCTCCTAATGCTAACGACCAAATGATGCTCGTTACCTCTGCTGGACATAAAGTCCTTGATGAAAATGGTGAACCGATCCTCATTGACGGAAACATTAAGGACATTAAGATTTCGGAAAATGGCTTATTGATAGTGGATACGGAAGAATATGGCGAAAAGAGATTTGGACTCGGAATCGTCTCGGTCAAGAAACCGCAATTTCTTGACCAGCTAGGCGGAAATTTACTTGGCCTGCCCAAAAACTTCAATGCCTTGGGTGTTAACAAAGACGAGATCATGACTGCATTAACAGGGGATTCCCGTAACAGGGCAGCAGTCCGTCAAGGGTCTCTGGAGTCATCAAATGTCGATCTTTCCAAAGAAATGACGGATCTAATCAATGTTCAACGGTCCTACCAATTTCAATCCCGGGCTGTAACGATGGCTGATCAAATGAGCGGATTGGTCAATGGAATCCGTTAAGGTTTCTGGTAAATAAAATGTCTCCCTGCGGAATTAGAGCAAATCGGTTATAATGGATTCATAACAAAAGGAATCATTCGTGCCGATCATTTTGCATAGCTGCTGAATTTCTGGTGTAAAGGGAAAATCAGTCGGCGAGTTTTCTTAAAAGGAGCTTTCACATTCTATATGGAACAAAATCGTGTAATGAGACAACAAATTGAAGAAGAGATAAAGGAAGTTGAGGCGAAACCGAATCGTAGGATCAAGGTCCGTCTTTTGCCGATTTGGCTTCGTTTACTCATTGTTATTGGATTGATTTTCATTGCTGTATTATCCGGGGCACTATTAGGATATAGTGTGATTGGTGGAGGACATGCAATGGATGTTTTCCAAAAATCCACATGGACCCATATTATTGATATAGTGAACAAGGGTGCGTAGTTCCATGTTTTTTTTAGTAGTTGCTGTCGTTATCGGAATTTATATTGCATGGCAACTACGTCTCTGTCTACATGACAGGGGCGAGTTTATGTAATGTTAGAAATATTTAAGTCATAGGAGGAAGATTATGCTTGATATCACACAAATAAAGGAAATTATCCCGCATCGTTACCCATTCTTATTAGTCGACCGGATCATAGAAATAGATGAAGGGAAAAGAGCGGTTGGATTGAAGAATGTCTCAGCAAATGAAGAGTTCTTTAATGGCCATTTCCCCGATTATCCAGTTATGCCTGGAGTTTTGATTGTAGAGGCATTAGCGCAAGTCGGTGCTGTAGCCGTTTTGAAACAAGAAGAATACAAAGGGCGGCTTGCCTTTTTCGCTGGGATTGATAATTGCCGCTTTAAGAAGCAAGTTAAACCAGGTGATCAGCTGCGTCTGGAAGTGGAAATAGTGCGTATGAGAGGGTCAATGGGTAAAGGGAAAGCAGTGGCAACGGTAGATGGAGAAACAGCGTGTGAAGCCGATATCATGTTTGCTTTTGGTGACAAATAAGATTCATTTTCCGCGAAAGGGAAATGGAATGTTGAAACTAAATTTCTCGGAAAAGGGTTTAAGGAACCGTGAAGCGGTGTATATAAAAAGCACTGCATTGCCTTTTTAAAGCAAGAGCGGTTTTTGAACTTTTTATTCTCCCTTTGAGTGCCGGACATTTTATATGTCCGGCATTTTTTATTTGAGTAAGCAAAGCGGATTTTTCTTTTTTAATTTAGGCTCTTTTCGTAAAGATTGTTGTTTTTAAAAACTTAACGATTTAAGGTTGATTGTAGCGTAAGTGCGAGACTCCTGCGGGAGCAGCGGGACAGATGAGACCCCACAGGCGTTTACGCCGAGGAGGCTCACCGCCCGCCCCGCGGAAAGCGAGCATCTGGAGGGGAAATCAACCACACCGCTTTACTTGGTAAATAGCAACAAAGTATGCGAAAACAGCCTTAATTTAAAATAGGGCGCAAGTTATTTTCACATTCGGGCAAAATAGCTAATGATAAAGAAAGAAGGGAGGTTGCCAAAAATGATGAAGAAAATTTTTGCACTACTTGGGGGATCTTTATTATCAATTATGTTCCTTGCTGGATGCGGAACGAATGATAATGACAACAATCCCGCACCAGAAAATGATAACAACATCATGGATGATGATAACAATGGTGTAAATGATAACAACGATAATATGAATGATAACAATAATGATGGAGTACTTGATAACAACGATAATAACGTCAATGATAACGTCGATAATGATGCGGATGACTTGATTAAAGACGATAATAAAGATGACGACAAAAATAGGTAATTAGCACAGAATGAGAAAGACTGGCTTAGGTAAGAAGAGGATTGGTATCCTTATTCGTCTAAGTCAGTCTTTTTTATGTGCATTCGATTATGGATGGGAATTAAGGGAAGGGTTTTTTACTTATTAGTTGCCAATTTAGGCTTTGAGCGGATTTTTTGCTTGAACTCTTTTAGTAATTCGTCGCCGGATAGGCCTTTTTGGACCAAATCTTCAAGAAGGAGTTCTGCATATTTGCTCCGTGTCTTTTGGATGTGGCCAACGAATAGAAGGCTATAATGGTTGCCCACTTTTCTTATTGTTCGTAAAACAGTGTGGAACAAAGCCGGTTCATTGTCCTTTTTGGTAATGACTGCCTGGATATACACCTCTCCGTCTATATTGGGAAGTGAGGGCTGAAGCTTATTGAAATGATTTTCTTCTACAAAGGCTTCCAGTAACCATGTTCTGGCGTCGTTTTCTTTATTTATAATCAGTCCATCTGTTAAAGCGATATCGATCAAGTTTAAATTTTCAGTAACAATTTGCAACGAGATCAATTTAAATGATTTCATCTAATTCCTCCGTTTCTTGCAAGAAAGAGCGGTATTACCTCTCTTCAACGTAAATTTTTGAAATGGTACATATCGATTTAATCCTTTTAAAGGTAATTATATCATACTAAAAAAAAGTTCCTTAATGAAATGAAAACCCAACATTTGTCTAAATTATGAAGGATAGAATAAAAATTTGCAAAATATTTAATTTTGTTAACTATTCGTTTTTCGCCTGGTTTCAATCAATAAAAAACGATTTTGCATCATCCAAACGGTTTTTCATGAAGAAAAATGGTGTAATAAGACCATTTCGTCGATTTTTTAATAGATGGAAGAAAGAGTATGATTAATGCATATTAAAGAGAAAGGAGTGAAAAGATGATTAACCAAGTTACCCTCGTCGGCAGGCTTACGAAGGATCCTGAATTAAGATACACACCCGAGGGCAAGGCTGTTTCCAATATCACGTTAGCAGTCAACCGGAACTTCCGTAATACTGTCGGTAACTATGAGGCGGACTTCGTACAGTGTATCATATGGAAAAAGTCGGCTGAAAATACTGCTCAATATTGTAAAAAGGGTGCAACGATCGGCATAACTGGCAGAATACAAACAAGGAGATACGAAAATCAGGAGGGCAAATATGTATATGTAACTGAAGTGGTTGCCGAGAGGGTTCAATTCATTGGATCTAAACAAAATGATATTAAGCCCAAAGATTTTGAACATATTGGTTTATAGTGTTACGTGAAGGGTGGAATGATGGCTTGCCCCAGCACGGAAGCAAGATTGTTTTCAAGAAAGTGTATGGGTGAGTTAAATTTGACATGTGATGAAGACCTATTTGAAAACTTCTAATAATGAATAGTAGGACAGAGCAATTTGATGCTTACTACATTGGAAATAATAAAAGTATTTATAGGACCATAATGAAAAATACATGCACAGATTCTCAGGGAAATATAGTGAAACGTGACAGTAGTATATAGATTATCTTTCATCCATTCATTCCCCAAAAGCTAATATAGCTTCTTCCCCGCTGGAAACCTCGATTTACCCTCAATAAAATCGAGTTATATGATTTCCCCATTGTTAATGACTGCAAATAAGCAGTCATTTTTTTTGTGCCAAAATGTGTGTAAATGGGGAAAATAAAAAAATAATTCTGTTAAATTAGAATTTTTAGAAAATATATTGTAATATTTTAATTTTGATGCAATAATAAACCCAATAATATAATTGGAAAAAAAGTTATATATAGGAAGTGATTTGATGGACGAACCAATTATTAAGGTGAATGGGCTGCGAACCAGTTTTCGTACGGACGATGGGGTGATTCCTGTCGTGAATTCAATCGATTTCCATGTCAATCCTGGTGAGGTTTTAGGGATTGTAGGAGAATCGGGATGCGGAAAAAGCGTAACTTCTCTGTCCATCATGGGTCTGGTTCCTTCGCCTGCTGGTAAGGTGGAGGGGGAAATCCTCTTTAAAGGAGAGAACATCGCGAATGCCTCTGAAGCGAAAATGAGAAAAATTCGCGGGAATGATATAGCGATGATATTCCAGGAACCGATGACTAGCTTGAATCCTGTGTTCACTATTGGCGAGCAGTTGGTCGAGACGCTTCGGATACATAAAAAATGGAACAAGAAACAGGCCCGGCATAGAGCGGTGGAAATGCTGAAGCTGGTTGGGCTTGGCCGTGCCGAGGAATTGCTCAAAGAATATCCGCATCAGCTTTCAGGTGGAATGAGACAAAGGGTCATGATAGCAATGGCCATGATTTGCGAACCTAAACTCCTCATAGCCGATGAACCGACAACGGCTTTGGATGTGACGATCCAGGCACAAATCCTGGAGTTAATGAAGAATTTAAATAAAGAAACAGACACGGCAATCATGATGATTACCCATGATCTTGGAGTAGTGGCGCAAATGTGTGAACGTGTCATTGTCATGTATGCCGGCAAGGTGATAGAGGAAGGAAATGTGCAAACGATTTTCCAAAACCCCAAGCATCCTTATACTGTCGGTTTACTTCAGTCGATTCCCGATATGCGAATAAAGAAAGATCGCCTTTATTCAATACCGGGTAATGTGCCAAAACCTGGGACAAGCAGCCTCGGGTGCCAGTTTGCCCCCCGGTGCTCCCATGCAATGGAGCAATGTATAAATGGGACCCCGTCTCTATTGAAATTCGATGAGGGTCAGCATGTTCGCTGCTGGCTGTATGAAGATGGGAAAGGAGCTGCCTTGCATGAATCAAACATTGGTTAAGGTAGAAAACCTAAAGAAGCATTTTCCAATCAAAGGAGGGGTTCTCGGAAAGACCATCGGAGAGGTCAAGGCAGTTGATGGTTTGTCTTTTTCCATTTATAAAGGGGAAACCTTAGGACTTGTTGGTGAAAGCGGTTGCGGAAAGTCTACTACGGGAAGATTATTGCTTCGATTGCTTGAGCCGAGTGAGGGTAATGTTTATTTCGAAGGAAAGGACCTGACAGCTTTATCTTCCAGTGAAATGAGAAAGATGCGCCGTGAAATGCAGATGGTCTTCCAGGACCCATTCGCTTCCCTCAATCCCAGGCATACCATTGGGAAAATATTGGAAGAACCACTCATCGTTCACGGGGTTAAAGATAAAAAGGCGCGAAAGGCCCGTGTGCAGGAACTTCTTAAGGTTGTTGGTTTAAGCAGTTACCATGCTAAAAGGTATCCGCATCAATTCAGTGGGGGCCAGCGGCAGCGTATTGGCATAGCGAGGGCACTTGCAGTCAACCCCAAACTGATCATTGCCGATGAGCCGGTGTCTGCACTGGATGTGTCTATCCAGGCACAGGTCTTGAATCTGTTGCAGGATTTGCAGGAAGATTTTGATTTGACCTACTTGTTCATTGCCCATGATCTTGGAGTGGTGAGGCATATCTCCGACCGTGTCGGTGTCATGTATCTTGGACATATAGTTGAATTGACGGAAAGTGAAGGACTTTATGAAGATCCGCTTCATCCATATACGCAGGCTTTATTATCAGCCGTGCCCATCCCGGATGTGGGATACAAGGGGGATAGGGTAATCCTGCAGGGAGATGTTCCAAGCCCATCAAAACCGCCCGGCGGCTGTCCATTCCATACAAGATGTCCGAAGGCGATGGCAGTATGCAGTACGGAAAAGCCAATCCTGAACGAACATAAATCTGGTCACTACGTTGCTTGTCATTTATACAATTGACACGACGTATACATAAATTCGCAAATAATAAGGGGGAAGAATATGAAGAAAACATTGGCATTATTGCTGGTTGGTATCCTGGCTCTTTCGCTAGCGCTTGCGGGATGCTCCTCGTCTACATCAAAAGAGAAAGATGATGGTAAAGGGGGATCGAGTGAAGCGAGGGGCGGCGTATTGATATACGGTAAAGGCGGAGACGCTGTCGGTCTTGACCCGGCCATCGTAACAGATGGGGAATCATTCATCGTCACACAGCAGATTTTTGAAACGCTTGTGAAATATGGGGAAGATGATACGGAAATCAATCCGGGTCTTGCAGAATCATGGGAAGTGTCCGATGACGCAAAAACATACACATTCAAATTGAAAACCGGAATCAAGTTCCATGATGGTACTGATTTCAATGCAGATGCTGTCGTAAAAAACTTTCAACGTTGGGCACAAAGTAAGGATGAGGGTAAATTTGCGTACTATGCCTCCATGTTCGGAGGATTTGAAGGTGATGAAGGCCATGTCATCAAAGAAGTAAAAGCGGTCGATGCCAGCACGGTGGAATTCACTTTGAACCGTCCGCAGGCGCCGTTCCTGAAAAACCTTGCTATGCCTACATTTGCAATAGCCAGTCCGGCTGGAATTGAAAAAGAGGGTGATGACTTCACTAAAAATCCATCTGGTACAGGTCCTTTCAAATTCAAATCATGGAAACCTGGCGATACGATTGAAGTGGTGAAAAACGATGACTACTGGCAAGAAGGACTGCCGAAACTTGATGGAATCACGTTTAAGGTCATTAAAGATAACTCTGCGCGATTAAATGCTGCAATCAAGGGTGAAATCGACCTGATGGACGGGTTGAACCCAAGTGATATCAGTAAGGTTACAGGAGATGAAAACCTGCAAATATTCGAACGAGCATCCATGAACGTCGGGTACTTTGCTTTCAATGTTGAGAAAGCGCCATTCGACAAGAAAGAAGTGCGTCAAGCGATCTCGCATTTGATCAATAAAAAGGAAATCATTGATAATTTTTATGAAGGCACAGCAGAGCCTGCCAAGAATCCTATGCCGCCATCCGTTTCTGGCTACAATGACAAAGTCGAAGACTATGATTATGATGTAGAAAAAGCGAAAGAACTGCTGAAAAAGGCTGGACTTGAAGACGGATTTAAAATGGACCTATGGGCAATGCCGGTACCGCGCCCATATATGCCAGATGGTCAAAAAGTGGCTGAAGCCATTCAAGCAAACCTAAAACAAGTCGGCATCGAAGCGAATATCGTTTCGTACGAATGGGCTGCATATTTAGAGAAAGTGCAGGCTGGTGAAGCCCAATCCTTCATGATGGGCTGGACAGGAGATAATGGAGATGCGGATAACTTCCTTTATACATTATTGGATAAAGATAATATCGGCTCCAACAACTATGCCCGTTACGCAAACGATGAGGTCCATAAACTGCTGATCGAAGCTCAGTCCACGGCAGATGAAGCCAAGCGCAATGTGCTGTATGGAAAAGCACAGGAAATCATCCATGAAGATGCTCCATGGGTTCCGCTTGTACACTCTTTACCGCAGTTAGCCGGATCTAAGACGGTCAAAGGGTTTGTTCCACATCCAACTGGTTCACAATCCCTTGTTAATGTATCACTAGAAAATTAACCGTACGAACCGGGTAGTATGGAGTCTTGCATGCTTCCCGGTTTTGTTATGGAATGTATTTCAAAATGATCAAGGGCGCTTCGAAGGACCCTTATTAAAAGGCGGGTGATTGTTTTGTTTTCCTATACCGTACGACGTTTAGGATCTCTCATTCCAGTGTTACTTGGAATGGCATTTATTGTATTCATGATGATTCGGGCGATTCCTGGAAATCCAGCACAGGTGATTTTAGGGCAGCAAGCAACGGAAGAGGCAGTCGCTGCAATGACAAAGGAACTTGGTCTGGATAAACCTTGGTTCATCCAGTTTTGGGATTATTTATCAGGCTTGTTAAAGGGAGACCTGGGTGTTTCGTTAAAAACGAATAGTCCGGTTTCCGAGGAAATTGGGCCATACCTAATGGCCACGATAGAACTGGCCTTGATCGCCATGATCATCGCCGTGGTCATAGGCGTGAATGCAGGGATAATATCAGCTTGGTTTCAAAACTCATGGTTTGATTATATCGCCATGGTTATTGCGTTGATTGGTTTGTCCATGCCTATTTTCTGGCTGGGATTAATGGAGCAATACATCGTTTCAATTCAATGGGATTTACTTCCCACGACAGGGCGGGATAATATCAGGGATCCCGTTGAGGCCATGACCGGCCTGTATTTGATAGATACACTCATAGCTGGCAGGGTTGATCAGTTTTTCGAGGTGATCAAACATCTCATATTGCCGGGGATTGCGCTTGCGACCATACCGATGGCCATTATTGCAAGGATGACACGTTCGTCCATGCTGGAAGTTATGAGATCGGATTTCATCCGTACGGCTCGTGCCAAAGGAATGAGAATGTTTTGGGTTGTTTACAAGCACTCCCTTAAGAATGCCCTGATTCCAGTGGTGACGGTGATCGGCCTCCAGACAGGATTACTTTTAGGCGGCGCCATATTAACGGAAAATATTTTTGGATGGCCAGGTATCGGTACATATATTTATGATGCAATACTATCTCGGGATTATCCGGTGATACAGTCCGGAATTCTCGTCATCGCCTTTTTGTTTGTCATGATTAATCTAGTTGTGGACTTGTTGTATGCAGCGATCGATCCTAGGATTAAGTATAAATAGGGAGGGAAACTCATGCCTGAAATAGCAACGAATACTTCACCAATCCTTCCTCCAAAAGAGGCAGAGGAAAAGGTCATCTCTCCCTGGAAGGAAGGATGGAGGAGTTTTAGGAAAAATAAGGTAGCCCTTGTGGGGCTGGGGATTGTTGCATTTTTTATCTTAATCGCCCTCTTCGCGCCCCTTATTGCACCTTATTCATTTGAGGGGCAAAAGCTAAGTGATAAACATTTGGCCCCGTCTGCGGAGCATTGGTTCGGAACGGATGAATTTGGACGTGATATTTTGAGCAGGGTCATTTATGGATCGCGCATATCAATAGGGGTCGGCTTCTTATCTGTTGCCGGATCTGTCGTGGTTGGGTCTTTTTTAGGAATCATTGCCGGTTACTACGGCAGGTGGATAGATACGATCATATCGAGGGTCTTTGACATCATTCTGGCCTTTCCAAGTATCTTGCTTGCCATTGCTGTCGTAGCCGTTTTGGGGCCTTCCCTTCGCAACGCACTTATTGCCATTGCCATCGTCAATGTCCCGATATTCGGCCGGCTTTTACGTTCACGGGTCTTAACGGTGAAAGAAGAGGAATATGTGACGGCTGCGAAGGCAATTGGAATGGGGGATGGTCGGATTCTCCTTCACCACATCCTTCCGAATAGTCTTGCACCGATCATCGTTCAAGGTACCTTGGCGATTGCAACTGCCATAATTGAGTGTGCAGCACTGGGCTTTCTAGGTCTCGGAGCTCAGCCGCCAGCACCAGAGTGGGGAAAAATGCTTGCTGATTCCAGGGCGTTCATCATTCAGGCACCATGGACGGTTCTTTTCCCTGGCCTTGCGATCATGCTTACGGTACTCGGCTTTAACCTGATGGGGGATGGGCTGCGCGATGCATTGGATCCAAGAATGAAAAACTAGCAATAAAAGGGTGATGTTAGTTTAACATCACCATCTTTTTGTCGTTTATCTTGTAAATCTATTAAAATATGAAAAATAATAACATAATCCTAGATCGAAATAGGAAAATAGTGACTATTACCCCTTAAAATCACCCCAAAAGTTGTGATACTTTTATACTCAGTAAGAATATTCCAAAAATTGATTATTTTAGAGGAGGAAAGTTCATTGATTAAACGCAGCTTGTCCATTCTAGCAATCTTTCTATTAGTATTTACTGCAAGCGTTTCCGCAGCCAAGCTACCAGATTCCCCGACAGGCTCGGGCGGTGCAGGTAAGAAGAATCAGGAAAGTATTATAAAGCTGAAGAAAAATGATTTGGCGAAGAAGTACAAAAGCAATGAGAAGGTCAGGGTCATCGTAGAGATGAAGGAAGCCCCGGCAATAGAAATAGCTTCGAAAGAAGGGAAACTTTTTAAACAGTTATCTAAAAGTAAGAAACAACAATTAAAGTCCGAAAAGCTAGCTAATCAGAAGAAATTGAAAAAAAAGGTGAAAGAGAAAAAAATAGCTTTCAAGGAACTTGAAAGTTTTACGACAGTCGTAAATGGGTTCAGTGGTGAACTTCAGTATGGTGAAATCAAAAAGGTGGAAGCCATGCCTGAAGTTGCTGAAGTACATATTGCGAATGAATATGAACGTCCTGTAGAAAAACCCGAGATGCTATATAGTAAAGAACTTGTCCAAGCCCAGGAAGCTTGGCGGGAATATGGATATAAAGGGGAAGGGATGGTCGTCGGGATTATCGATACTGGAATCGACCCATCTCACCGTGATATGGTCCTGAACGACGAGACTAAGGCTGAGCTGACTGAAAGTGAAATAAGCGGGATAAAGGAATCTAGCCATCTATTAGGAAATTATTATACGGCGAAGGTACCTTATGGATACAATTACATGGATGAAAATGAAGAAATCCTTGACCTTGGTGAAGGGGCTTCCATGCATGGAATGCATGTAGCAGGTACGGCTGGTGCCAATGGAGATGAAGAGAATGGCGGCATTAAAGGGGTTGCTCCTGAAGCCCAGCTCCTTGCTTTAAAGGTCTTCGGGAATGATCCCGACATGCAGACAACATGGGGCGATATATACATTAAGGCGATTGATGATGCCATTATCCTTGGGGCGGATGTGCTGAATATGAGCCTTGGCTCCACTGCAGGTTTTGTATCAGCAGAAGATCCGGAGCAGCAGGCGGTATCCAGGGCTGTTGATAATGGGATCCTCATGTCGATTTCAGCAGGAAACTCGGCACACTTTGGAAATGGTTTTGCAAACCCATCAGCCTCGAACCCGGATATTGGCGTTTCAGGTTCACCTGGGCTTGCTTACGATTCTGTACAAGTGGCATCGGTAGAGAATAACTATATGGATTTGGATGCAGCGACTTATGATGTAAACGGACAAGCAGGTAAAGCTCCGTTCATGTCGGCTTCAAGCGTACACCCCAATGCTTTGAAGGATAAAACACATGACTTGGTGGCTGCAGGTCTTGGGACGCCGGGGGAGCTTTCCAAAGTGGATGTTAAAGGCAAGTTCGCCCTCATCGAGCGCGGTACGCTTTCTTTTATAGAAAAGGCGCAAAATGCCCAGGCAGCAGGAGCGACAGGAGTCATCATTTACAACAATGCTGACGGATATATTTCCATGGCTACAGATCCAAGCATCACCATTCCTCAGCTGTTCATGTTGAAATCTGATGGTGCAAAGCTGAAATCGGCCTTAACGGATGGCGAAAAGGTGAAGATTACCTTTAATGGTGATAAAACTAAAGCTGTAAATCCAGAAGCAGGGAAAATGAGCTCATTCAGTTCATGGGGAGTCGCTCCGAACTTGGATTTCAAACCGGAAATCACTGCTCCGGGCGGACAGATTTATTCGACTCTGAACAACGATGAATATGGAATGATGAGCGGTACTTCAATGGCGGCACCACATGTTTCCGGAGGCTCGGCACTGGTTCTTGAAAGAGTGGATAAAGAATTTAAATTAGAAGGATCTGCACGGGCTAATTTAGCTAAAAATCTGATGATGAATACTTCAAAACCTTTAACGGATCAGGGTGTCGTCAATAAGGCCTTTGACTGGGAAAACCCTTACTCGCCTCGCAGGCAGGGAGCCGGGGTCATGCAGCTGCAATCCGCATTGTCCACACCTGCTGTCGTGACCGAGGCATTCACGAAAGAAGCGAAGGTTGCAATGAAGGAGATCGGCAATAAGTTCGCCTTTACTTTAAAGGTTGAAAACTTCAGCAACAAAGCGGTCAAGTATGATGTAAAAGGAAACATCCAAACGGACTATTCAATCCAGGGACAGCTGGGTTATTCCGCTAATGAGCTGGAAGCACAGGAAATTAAGAACGCTACGATTAAAATCAATAATAAAAATACAAATAAGATTACCGTTCCTGCAAAAAAATCGGTTACATTCGAAGTGAAAGTGGACATATCCAATGCAAAGGTACTTGGAGATGACCTTCAGACTCTTGTAGACATTGACAAGATCTTTCCAAACGGATATTTTGTTGAAGGGTTCATCTCATTGAAGGATCCAGCCGATACGAATCCGGAACTGAATGTACCGTATGTAGGGTTTAAAGGAGAGTGGGACAAAGCCCCGATCCTGGATGGCACTAAATATGATAAAGAGTCTTTCTATGGAATGGCAGGGGGAGTATCGACTGCAGGTGAAGATTTCACTTATCTCGGCTATGACCCTGCGGGAAAAACATTCAATGGCAAAAATATTGCAATTTCCCCAAATGGTGATGGGGCACAGGATGACTTCGTGCCGGTCCTATCATTCTTAAGGAATGCGAAAAAGGTAGAATACAATATATTGAATGGTGAAAACAAGTCAGTCCGGAAACTTCGCACAGAGAATAATGTACGTAAGGACTATTATGATGGCGGAAGGGGAACTGCATACACCCTGGATCCAGCCCGTAAATGGGACGGTAAAATCAATAATGCACTCGCTAAGGATGGGGTCTATTATTTTGAAATCAAAGCGATGATAGATTACGAGGGTGCTAAATGGCAGACGTTTAAAATGCCCATCAAAATCGATACGGTAAAGCCGACAGTCAAAATTTCGAAAAAAGGCAATGTATTGACCATCCAAGGTAAGGATAATTTGAATGGTTCAGGGCTTGCTTATTACGATGTGCAAGTCGATGGAGCATCGATCATGAAAGAACCGCTCCCGGCGAATGCGAAACAGTTCACCCTGCCAGATGTAAAAGGGGAAAAGGTTCAGGTTGTGGCAATTGACTATGCAGGTAATGAAAAAACGGCTGAAACCGAATTAGCAAGCGATTCGGCTCCAATCGATAATCATGCACCAGCTGTAAAGATCAAGAGTCCTGAAGCCTTGAGTGTGAACAATAAAACAAAAATCAAAATAACTGGAGAAATTGAAGAAGCATCGGAAATAACGGAATTTAAAATCGACAATAAAACGGTACCTGTAACGTATAACAAGTCGAATAATAAATATCAATTCTCATATGAAAAGAAATTTGTAGATGGTGTCCAAAGCTTCACGGTTAAAGCAACCGATAAATGGGATAACACAGTTTCCTTTAAACGGACGATTATGGTCGATGCAACAAAGCCAGGTTTAAAAGTTAAAGGTGTACCGGAAACTGTGGGAGCCAAAGGAAAGAATCCAAAAGTGGACGTGACGGTAGAGGATAATTTCGATGAAATCCGCCTTTACCTGAACGGAAGCGAAGTATTCTATCATGAATTCAAGGAACCATACAAAATGCGTGCCTATAAGAAGAAGATAGAGGATTTGGAGTTGCCGCTTAAAACAGGCAACAACAAGTTTGAATTCAAGGTGACCGATCTTGCCGGAAATGAATCGAAGAAATCCTTTAATATCAATAAAGCCAAAAAATAATGAGAAACAGCCCTCTTATCCAGGAGGGCTGTTTTTGCGTAATCAGATTTCCCGAGTATGGATTTGATGAATGAATTTCTTTAGAAAGGATTATGAAGTAGTTTACTGCGTTTTCACCGTGCAAATATGGAAATCTATTAGTGAGGAAGTAATTTCATTTTCTGGCAGGTATATGGAATAGGATGAAAGAATTAGGTATAAAGAACCTACTAAAAGGAGGGTATCTATGAATTATAAGAAGAAATCCAGCAATAAAGTTAGTAGTCTCGGAATTAAAGTGAAATTCGAAAGGAAAGGAACCGACAGATCATATCTTACAAAACCGAGTTTTTTTGATGCACTTCAGCACGTCCATTCTCCCTTTGAAAAGAATCCCCGCTCAGATTCACCTTATCAGGAATTTCCTCTATGTCAGGAAGTAACCCTTTCTTTTTTTGAAAGAGGTGCTAAAACATCTATTAAATATGACCCCCACCAAGAAAAAATCATCATTGAGGAAAGTTCAGAGACATATCAGCCGAATAAGGGTGAGGCGCTTACTGCAATCCTCGATCATATCATGATCAATCATGGCTATCACCATTCTTTTTTCATCATCCAGCAAAAAGGGCGGAACGTAAAAGTGAAAGCTGCCAATCCGTAATATCATCTTCTGGAACTGCAGGACATTAATATGTTACTTTACCCAATAAGAATGGAGCTGCCGCGAACAGCTCCTCGACATGATAAGCGTCTCCTATCCTTCAAAATGTCAAACCATCCGCCGAATGATCTTTGAAAGGGCTTGGATGCCATAAGCTAATTGATCCTTCGAAGCGTATGAATAGGAAAGCCGTATATGTGTATGGTTATTTGGTTCGTATATGTATCCCGGATTAAGAAGTATGTTCTCCTTTATCGCTTGCTTGAAAAGGTTTGGATTCACGATGGGTTTACATAATTTTAACCATATATAAAATCCGCCTTGAGGTATTTGCCATTCAGCCAGTCCCTTAAAATATTGATCGAGAAGGGTCAATGTAAAATCTCTGCGATCTATCAGCTCATGCCTAAGCCACTCTAAATGCCTTGAATATTGACCATTTGCTAACCATTCTGCCACAAGGTGTTGGGAAAGGGCACTGGAACCGTAATCCATTTGCATTTTAATGTCCGCTAAACGTTCAATTACAGTTATCGGGCCAGCAATCCATCCGATACGCAATCCGGGGCTCAATGTTTTGGACATACTGCCAATGTGCAATACAAGGCCATCTGCATCAAGGGATTTTAAAGGCGGCGGCGGTTCCTTTTCAAACCACAAATCACTATATACGTCATCTTCAATAATCGGAATCTGTTCTTTTTTGCACAGTGATAGGAGGTTTAGTCTTTCTTCTTTTGTCCATGTAGTATTTGTTGGATTGTTAAACGTTGGAACAGTATAAAATAGTGACGCTTTCTTCCTTCCGTTGATGCGCTTTATTTGTGTCGGAATACTTTCCCTGCCTTGTATTGATAAACCTACTAATTGCATGCCCGCAGATTGAAAAGGGTGAATGGAATTTAAATAGGAAGGGGATTCATGTAAGATCAACGATCCCCTTTGAAGTAAACCAACTGAAATCAACTGGAGTGCCTGGAGCCCGCCAGAAACGACCATGAGGGAGCTGGGACTTGCGTTGATCCCTTTTGTTTTTAAATAAGCACTTATACATTGGCGAAGTCTCTTATCACCCTTTGGTTCGGAATAACCTAATGTGCGGGCATCAAAAGAAGTGGATCGCAACGTCTTTTCGATTTGTTTTGTAGGCAATAGAGCTGGAGATAGTTCGCCGGTGCCCAATCTGATGATGGCGGTATCCGTTTCATACTGATTAATGTCCTGAATCGTTTTTAAATTGGGTTCATGAAGGCCATTCCGGACATAGTTTTTCCAGTCGGGCTGTTTGCTGGAGACGAGCACATTCCATGTATTATTTGAAACGAATGTGCCGGATCCAATCTTAGTTTCCAATAATCCGTCTGCAATCAACTCATCTATGGCAGTGATGAGGGTACTTCGGTTTACACCAAATGAGTCGGCCAATGAGCGTTGTGATGGAAGCTTAGTACCAACCGGCCATTCGCCTCGTGTAATTTGTTGTTTGACCCAATCTGCAATTTGTTGGTGAAGTGATCGGTCGGAAGCCCGGTTTGGTCTCCATTCGATGAACATGCGAAAACCACTCCTTTCATGTTCTATAGTCATTATAAATTGGTTGGTTTGAAAACCAACCAATTGGATGGTTAATTCCTTTGTTGTTTTCATTATACTGAATATGAGGGGAGGGGGTATTCGTATGGGGCCATTTTTTCATGGATTATTATTGGCATTAGGGCTGATACTTCCGTTGGGAGTGCAAAATGTATTCATTTTTAATCAAGGTGCAATCCAACCTACAATAAAAAAAGCATTGCCAGCAACGATCACAGCTGCAATTTGTGATACAGTGCTCATTCTGTTAGCTATTTTAGGTGTTTCGTTGGTTGTGATGCAATATGATTGGCTGCGCCTTACATTAATCATAATCGGAGTTATATTTTTATTGTATATGGGTTTTCAGATTTGGTTTGCCAAACCGAATTCACAGGCAGGTGCCAAATCCATGCAGATGTCGGCCAAAAAGCAAATTGTGTTTACTTTATCAGTCTCGTTACTGAATCCGCATGCAATCTTGGACACGATAGGTGTAATCGGTTCAAGCTCCCTTGTTTATTCTGGGAAAGATAAAATGATATTCACCATAACGTGCATCTTTGTGTCATGGTGCTGGTTCCATGGATTATGTCTTGCGGGGCGATTGCTGAAAAAGGTTGATACATCCGGGAAATTCCTTGGAATATTAAATAAAATTTCTGCAATCATCATTTGGATCACAGCTCTCTTTATGGTGAAATCGCTTTTTTGAATCAGATAAACGTATTCGAACCAGGGCTTAAAAGTTACAGGACGCTTATGTATTAAAAAAGGGGAATGCATATCATATATGCATTCTCCCTTTTTTTGTCTTGATAAGCTGACAGCCTGCCCTCATTCATCTTCATATCGTGAGAGCGGGTTATTGAAGAGCAACCAAGTCCTTGATTTCCTCTGTGGAAAGTTCGGTGATCCAGTTATCACTGCTGATGATCTCGTCGTTCAGGGCTTGCTTTTTATCAAGCATCTGGTCGATTTTTTCTTCCAGGGTCCCTGTGCAGATTAGCTTATGAACGTGAACGAAACGCTGTTGCCCTATTCGGTAAGCACGGTCGGTGGCTTGATTCTCAACAGCCGGGTTCCACCAGCGATCATAGTGAATCACGTGGTTCGCTTCTGTAAGATTAAGTCCAGTGCCGCCTGCTTTCAACGAGAGTATGAAGATGGGGAATTCCCCATCTTGGAATCGGGTGATCATTTCATCACGCTGCTTCTTGTTCGCACTCCCGTTCAGGAATGGCACTTCAAAGCCATATCGTTTTTCCAGCAATTCTTTAATCATATTGCCCATCCCGATATATTGTGTGAAAATGAGACAGCTTTCATCCTGTTCGCGGACAGCATCGATAATCTCGGTCAGTTTCTCGAGTTTGCCTGATCGGTTAGGTGCCTTCATGATATTTTCCTTCTCCGTCTCTTTTAAGTAAAGAGCTGGGTGATTGCAAAGCTGCTTGAGCTTATTCAGCATCTGGAGGATGATGCCTTTTCTTTCAAAGGCAGACAGTTGTTCGATATCAGTGAATGTATCTTTTATCAGTTGTTCATACAACGATGCTTGCTCGGTGGTAAGCGGAACGAATTCCTTTTGTTCTTGCTTATCTGGAAGATTAAGGGCGACTTCTTTATCGCGTTTTGTACGGCGAAGCAAGAAGGGCTGAATCAAACGCTGCAATTCCTTGATTTTATCCTTCTGTTCATCACGCTCAATGGTCGCCACATATTTTTCCTGAAACTGACCTAGCGTTCCGAGATAACCTTTGTTGATGAAGTCGAAAATCGCCCACAGCTCACTTAAACGGTTTTCCATCGGCGTACCCGATAAGGCGATATGATGCCTGCCGTTTAGCTTGCGGACCGCCTTGGATTGCTTTGTTTGGGAATTCTTGATGTTTTGCGCTTCATCAAGGATAACGCTGCTCCAATGGATGGTGGTCAGTTCAGCCTCATCTTGGTGGGTCAGTCCATATGATGTTAAGACAATATCATGATCGGCTGACAGTTTAGTAAATGCTTCACCTTTAGCACGATTCGATCCGTAATGAAGGTGAACTTTAAGTGATGGTGCGAATTTCTCCAATTCCTTTTGCCAGTTGCCCAGGACCGATGTCGGGCAGACGATGAGCGCCGATTGTACAGAGACGGATTCGGGGGCAGTGGCAATGATCTCAGCCTCATCACTGCTCTCGGTGCTGCTATCCTCTTCGACAATGATCGGTTCACTTTTTTGTTTATCCCTGGGGGCAGTGGGGAGCTCTTTACCGGCTCCTTCCTTGCCTTTCACATGAAGTAGGTAGGCGATCATCTGGACGGTTTTTCCAAGTCCCATATCGTCGGCTAGACAGGCACCAAAACCATGCTCCCTTAAAAAAAGGAGCCAGCTCATGCCCAGTTTTTGATAGGGGCGTAAATCGCCTTGAAGTGCATTAGGGACGGGCAGGATGGAAATGTTCTTGGTTTCCCGGAGTCTTCCAACCATTTTACGGAGCTCCTGGTTCAATTCAAATTGAATCCTGAGCATCTCGTCGTTTTCAGAATCGTCATCGCCATCTTCATTTATGCCATTCAACAGTTCCTGTTGCAGCAAGTCAGTCAATTGGATGCCTTTTTCATTAGCTGTTTCCATCAGCTCCTGAATTTGTTTAATGAAAGCTGGATCAAGCTTGACCCATTGGCCGCGGATGAAGACAAGCCGCCTTTTTTCATTGACGAGCTCCTCGAACTCCGCCTCGGTGAGCTCTTTGCCATTTAATGAGAACCGCCAATCAAAGTCCATTAAAGCTTTTAACCCGACATAAGACGGGCCGCGATTCGATTGGCTCTTCACTTTCGCCTTGACCTTCAATGAGGACTCCTTCAAGGCAAGCCACCACGATGGAAGGAGAATTTCGACGCCAAGAAACAGGAGCTTTTCGCTTGCATCGGTCAAGAATTCCCATGCATCTGTTTCCGAAATTTCCCTTTTCAGACGGCCATTCTCCCCAAGCCATGGCACGACGAGCTGCCAGCGTTTCGTAGCATGCACCACTTCACTTGCATACTTATTCCAGCCGCGCGGCAGTTTTTTTCCTGTATATGTTTCAATGATATTCTCATCCCTCTTTGAACGAAGGGTAACATCGAGTATCCAAGGCCCATTGCCATCAGGAGGCTCAGTTAAGCGGAGACCTATAGTGAATGGCTTGGGATCAGGAACGGTACCGAGCCATTCCTGCCAGCTGTCTTTGTCAAAAAAGGCCTGCAATTCTTCGGGAGAAAGTCGTGTATCCTTTAATGCCCCGACGGCTTCGCTCCATTTATGCTGCATGGGTGAATAGTTTTTTAAATACATATTAGCGGCACCGTTATACCACTTTTCGATAAAAGTACGGTTGGTTTCCAGTTCAGGTGAAGGGAGATCCAAAGATATTTCTTCTTCCCAAAAGGAAGGGACGAATTCCTCTTCCACTTCTTCCGGCAGCTTCCAGCCGATGGAGTCCAACTGAAGATTAGTGAAATCCGGTACGGGGATTCCGGCTTCAATGGATTCATGTAGAACGGGCGCTGCTGAAAGGCAGAGGGAGGATAACTCGGACCACTCCCAATCTATGAAGGAGTTAAAGCTTTCCCTAGCAAAAAAGTTGAGAAGTCCCCAAGCGTCAAGAATGAATACTTGATTTCCATCCACTATATCCGTAGTCATTTTGGTACCATAAAAGCTTGAGTCATCCCAGTTGAATAACAGCCTGCGTATATAATTCGTAGTGAGGAAGGTATTCTCTTCATTGACGACACCAAGGGCGTAGGTTCCGTTTTCGAGAGCCGCTATTTTGATTTTTAATTTCCCTGGATTAAACATCGATAAGCTTACCCCTTTTTAGTTCTTCTTGGAAAGCGCGAAGCCGTTTGGTTGAATCTGCTACATAAAGTATATAACGATCGAATACGTCTTCCTTTTTGCTCTTTTTATAGATGGTGCGCATCCTTTTCAAATAACGGACAGCTTGCTTATAAGCAGGCCGGTTTTTTAAAGAAACCTTTTCCTGGACCGCATGATAATAAAGGGGCAGGATTAGTTCCGGTTCTTTTGAAACCACTTCTTTGATGGATTCACTGCTGATTAAGTCAATGCTGATTTCCGAGTAAATATGCATCTCCACCCATTTTTTATATTGTCCTTGTTCAAAAAGGAAATTTGCATAGTTCCAATAGCTGTGCGGAAGGGTGGCCCTGTAAAATTTCTCAAGCAAATCAGTCCGTTTTAATTTATAACAGCAACTATTAATTAAAGTCGTGAACGTTCGGACGAAATCCACCCGTTTGTAATAATCGGATAAACCGGCAAGGAATTCCTGGACATTATGATTGATGAATTCAATGAAAGGGATGGCACGTGACCGGTTGTCAGATTCAGCCAGGAGATTCAGCCAATAAAAAATGTATGGACAGGCTTCCTTCTTCAATTCATGAAGAAGCTCAATCGCTTGTTTATCATGGTTCTCCAAAAGGGATAGGTGAATGGCTGCGAGGGAATAGGACGTCCTCTCTGTAGTGCCCATATACTTGTCGGGAAGTTCCTTATTGATTCGTTCCAGTTCCTCTTTACGCCATGAGGAGTTGGAGAACAAGTAGCTCCATATCTCCCGGTAGAGGTCAATCTTTTCGTATTCCAGGCCTTCTCCACCATCCAGTAGTTTAGCTACATCTTCCTTGATGCTGAAAACGAAGGGATCAAAGGCGAAGGGCCTCGCTTGCCTGCTAAGCGGCTGTACCGATTCATGCAGCTCTTCTGCCAGGTCGACGGCAAGTGCATAAAAGACCCTGATCGTTTGCGTCTCACTTTTATGCAGCTGAATCACTCTCAGTGTCTGCTGCATCGTGCAAAATTGCGTAACGAAATGATAAAGCAACTTCCATTCCCTTTCCATTGGAGCTTTTGAGCTAAGGCGTTTAAAGTAAGTTTGTATATGATTTTCAATCATATAAGTAGCCTCGCCTATATGAGGCTTGATATGTTCCGCAAAGGAATCATGGACGAATTGCTTCCATGATGGGTAGCTTTTATCTAAGGTGATGGAATTCCCCGCCGCCTGTTTAAGTAATTCACTTGCCCGTTTAACCTGCTGCAGTGCTTGTGCAGTTGAGGTGTTTTTTGGCGCTTTCCATTCACTCAGCCATTCGGAAACACTAGCGTGTTCAGAATATGCAGAAAAGAAAACGGCCATTTGATGCCGGCATATGAACCTTGAATCACATGTACAGCTTCCATCCTGAGGGAAGAGCAGATTCAGCCTGGCCTTAAAGCGTGTCCCATCCTGTACCTCAGCCGCAATCGTGTCCGCCGCTTCTTCTTTAATATCAACGAGCCCCTGACGGTATAAATGGAGCCCTTGATTCACCACATCCGAATCTTCCGGATCCCCGGCCTCCAAAAATTCCGCCAGCCGCTCCCCAACTAACAACAACTCCCGCTCCATACTCTCCTCCTTCAGGGACAAGCCCCGTTTAACAAAATTTATATTTTTTGTATGATCATGAACCATCAGTTCTTTAACATATCGTAATCCTGCCCCTGGTTATTCTTGGGCCTTGCATATATTACATCCCGAGATTGATTGGCGGGCTTTTTCCATGGCCGTTCTCTTTACGTTCTAATCCAGTTAATCGAACAAGGCATCACTGCTTCTAGCCGTATATTCATAAAAACCCTGTAAAAGTCAATATCGTCAAAAATCCCCTTGAATATAAGCGGTTCGGATATAAACAGGAATAACTGGCATTAACGTTAACCATGCCTGAAATCCTTCATCCTCATCACGCTTCACAAAACTAATTGATGAGGGGCGGGAACCTTTTTTAAAGGTGCGTTTTTTGAAGCATCTCTTTATTATACTTCATTTTGGCTTGGAATTTAAAATGTAGAATGGAGGTTTTGAAAATGATGCGTGTGAAATTATACAAATTCCTGATGAATGGCTCAGTTTGCTGCAAATGGGTTTCTCTATAAAAGTTAATACAAAGTTGACTGGAGAGGGAGCCTGGAGGCAACGTTCAAATTGTACATTCCTAAAAAAAATGTAGACAAACTCAACTTTCATCGAGTTTGCCAGTCTGGAGCCATTCCCGAGGGAATGGCCAAAAATATAGAATTAGTTTATTTTCATTTCGTTCTTCCAACTATCCAACTTTTTGTTGATGAATGTAACAAAGGTATGATTTTTTTGTAAATCGAATAGAAACGCTGACTTTTCCAAGTACTCTTTTGCCTCTTCAAAGTTACCTATAAGTTCAAAATTGTAACCCAAATGGTAGTGTAAATCAGCTAATGCATATAATTGATCATGTTCAAGGCACCACTTTATGGCATCTTGGCAGCAGGCAATGGACTCTTCGTATCGGACCAGGCGTGTTAACACTCTGCCAAAATTATAGGATAGGCGTGTCTTTAGCGTTTTATCCGTCAAAAAGGGTAGGGCTTTCAAGTGATCCAAAGCTTTCCTTAACAAGGCGAATGCATTTTCGTACTGTTCTTCGGCAACATACATTACACCAAGGCTGCTTAAGATTTCAAGCTCCCGTTCAGAATATATTTTGTCGGTCGTATGAGTAATGGCGATGGCCTGTTTAATGAATTCGATGGCTTTATCTAAATCTTTATTTTTTTCATATTCGTATATTCCCTTGTGCCAAAGAATCAATTGATGATTCCTTTTATTCTGAAGAAAGAGGGGACTGTTTTCCTCAGCCTTTACAATCTGCTGCATTTCCTCGTAATTACGGGTTCTCCTGGCTATTTTTAATTGATAAATCACTTCTTCGACGTAATCCAGCCTAGGGGTCATTCCAATATCGAAAAAATAGTTTACATCAACGCCTAAACGTTGGGAAATTAAGTAGAGGGTGGATGCATATGGATAGACATCGCCTTTTTCAATCTTGCTTATCTGTGCTTGTGTACAAATACCGGATGCCAACTCTTCCTGGGAAAGCCCGATTTGTTTACGTAGCTCTTTGATCTTTTGTCCAACTGCAAAAAAATCCATTTTGATTCTCCTTAAAATATGCCTAGAGTTATATTTTGTCATGAAAAATCGGTGAAAGCGGTATGTACAGGTCCTGAACGGTTTAAATAGAATCTTTAGTCGAAATATATGGTTTTTAGAAGTGTGGTTAAATATAACTATAGAATTAATTTCTATTTTAACCAATATTTTTTTAAAAGAAAAGGAGGAATGACCTATGAAAAAAAGTACTAAAGCATTAGTCGTATCTTTTCTTATCATCGCTGCTTTTGTTATTGTCCCAAGCGAATTACCAGGCCTTTACGCAGAACTTCCAGGTTTATATAAATAAGTAATGGAGCATCCCTATCAATCATTCAAGCATCTTCATTAGAAGATGTTTTTTTTATCATTATTAAATGATTATTCTTTTGCGCATATTCCTGTAGTTATAATTATCTATGAATGGAGGGTGTAAGATTCATTTGGTAGGTGCGGAAGAAACGTGAGCGTAGTTTGTAACGCCTATTTCCCTTTAATGATTTTGTTATAGTGTAAATAACAAAACGGAGAGAGGTGTAAGGTTAATGATGGATATTAATATGAAGATTCAGCCCTCTTTTTACGATGATGAATGTGCCATTGTGTTTTCTTTTTATTTTGATAAGGCCACCAGGAATATTGGTGAAGCAGTGGTGTACACATGCAAAAAATCAGATCAAAAAGAATACAACCAAGATCATATAGATACAGATATACAAGAAAAAATCGCTTATATTAAAGAGTTTTCCATTGCAGATGAATATCAGGCAACCTCGATGAAGAAAATCAAACATTTTTTGAATGTAATCGGCATCAAGAAATGTATAAAGCACAACCTTAAGGGAAATGAAATCGCATTTTAAACGATAAAAACTCATGACATACAACCCGTCATGAGTTTTTACCATTTAAATGAGAGTTTTGAGTATTCATCTTCTTTTTGATGAAATCGCTCATTTGCTTCCGTTCACTTGGTTTAGCGTTATTTGTTCTTTCAAAAAATTTAAAGTGTTGTTTATTGCTATCGGATTTCATGATGATGTCTCTCCTTTGCTTTTTTTGTTTACCCGTTTCTCATTAGTTAAAACATGATTTTCATTATAAAGGGAAAAAATAATGAACAAAAAATTTACATAATTATTCCTATAGTTATATTTTCTTCTGCGAATCACTGTATATAAGGATTAATAAGGTAATAATAAGTGGTATTGCCTAAATATGGAGGAATTTCGCGTTTTCTCATACGTTAAATAAATGCTAAAATAATCCGAATATCGGATTTTTCATTAGAAACATCAGTTTCTAGTACCCTAAAGTGAAGAGGGTTGAAGAACTCTTTTCGATGGCCCCCGAGGACTTGCTTGGGGGATTTTTTTATTTGGGCAATTTGTCCACTTTATTTCTATAATATGTTTCGTTTTGTTTGTCTATACATGGGTAATTATAAGAAATAAGATGAATTAAACCTTTTTTCAGCAGTTTAATCGGAGGAATATATTATATGTATGTGAAAATGAAAAATGATCCCACTAAGCGAACTTTCCAGCAGTACATTTTTCCATTTGCGCTTGAAGGAAAGATGATTGAAAAGTTTGTGGAAAAGTTGTTTAAGGACAATTTCGTTTTTTTGAATTTGAAAGATATGGAACAAGAAAATCAATTTTACGGTGGCCATAATGTTTCTCACCGTAAATTGGAAAAGTATTTCATGCCTTACATCGAGCCGATTTTATTTCCAAGCAATGCAAAACAGAAGGAAGGCTTGCGGCGTTTTACGAAAAAGCTGGATATTGATTGTACCTTCGAATCACCCTATCTAAATACCCCATTTATTATCAACTCTATAGATATTTTCATATGCCCATTTCATATTGGCATGATGAATCTTCGCATTACTTTGCCTGAGGGGCTTTCTTATGATGATGTGCTCTATTTTGGCGATACATTCCGAATCCTCGAACCGATCGCTGATGATGAAGAAAAAACGAAAGTAAGCTGTCGGGAAAATCAGTATGAACAGGTGAAGGATTTCATTTTCAATGAACTATTGCCGCCAATTGAGGAATATATGGATGAAGAACAAAGTAACCCTACATATTTTGGCAGTTTACCCTTCTTCATCGATGAAAGAATGTACGTGATCAGTTATACTGCATTCCCTGAGAATCGTGATATTACTAAAAATGATTTATTCCGCATCAGTGAGCTGAACGGGTATGACAATGATGGTGAGCCATATATAGGCGCATTAAACCCCGATTATATAGACAAGTATTATCAAGAAAGGGTATATGACAGGTGGGGCAAGGAAACCTATTATATAACTAGCATGTATCATTTTGCGTGTGTCACGAAAGCTAAAGGTAAACTGGAGCAGGAACTGGCAAGCGAAATGTATGGCCAGCATTTTTATACAGTGTTGCTTTTCTTCTATTATAAAATCGTACTGCTTAAATTGTCCCATGAACATTCCAAGATAGATGTGGAAAAAGATCAGTCGAATACGGAACAGCTGATTTTCATGATCACTCAGTTTTCTGCAAAGTACTTATTCACTGAAGTTAATAGTACGTCAATCGGTAAAGAGCTATTCAAAAAAACGGATGATGCCTTCAGGATTGCCGCTCTCTACAAGGAAGTGAAGGAAACACTTTCTTATCTTTATCAAAATCAGGATAAACTGTCTGGGAAAAGCAGTAATTATCTCTTGCAAATACTAACGATCTATACGGTTGTTTCCGGGATATTCGGAATGAATCTATATATTGAAGATTGGAAAGGGAAATTACCGTGGAAAGCCTATATGGATTACACCCTATACGAATGGGTAGCTGTCATTGTTACGACAAGCGGTCTGGTCATCTCGGCCATCTTGGGCTTTTTCTTTTTGAAAAAATGGCTGCAAGAGAAAAAAAGCCGAAAAAAAAGAATGCTTTAATATAAAAGTCCTGTACACCATGTACAGGACTTTTGTTTTAGAAAAAACATGGTCGACTAGAAAAATTAAGAAATTCGGAATGCAAAATCCCCCAATCCCCTAATATTTTGCTAAACTATAGGTATATCATTCTAACTATTCATTAGGAGGAAATCATGAAGAAACTAGCTTTAGTTTCCAGCTTATTGTTGATGAGCGTATTGTTCCTGGCCGGCTGCTCGAATGAGCCAAGTCCGGAAGATCGCTTTGCGGCATATACGAAGCTTTGGAATAAACAGGATTTTGCGAAGATGTACGAGTATCTGTCGCCTGAGACAAAGAAAGAAATCAGTGAGGATGAATTTGCGAAGCGTTATGAAAAAATCTATACGGGCATAGAAGCCGACCAATTAAAGGTGGACTATAAACAGCCTAAAGAAGAGAAAAAGCATAAAGATGGAGAAAAGGTAAGCCTTTCATATACCGTTGACATGTCCACTATGGCTGGTGCTGTCAGCTCTGACCATAAAGCGACACTTGTCAAGGAAGGGGAAGGCGAGGAAGAAAATTGGTACATCAAGTGGGATGAAAGCTATATATTCCCTCAATTGGAAGCCGGAGAGAAGGTATCGGTTGAATCGTATCCAGCCATTCGCGGCGAAATTGTCGATAGAAATGAACGCGGCCTTGCCATGAATGGAACGGTAGCAGAAGTGGGGATAGTGCCAGAGAAAATGGCCAACGAATCCGAAACGGTTAAAAAGGTCGCTGGAATCCTCAAAATGTCAACCGACGAAGTGAATCAGAAATTAAAACAATCATGGGTAAAGCCAAGCTATTTCGTGCCCATCAAGAAGATGTCAAATGATAATACGGCAACCTTGGAAAAGCTATTGAACATTGCAGGTGTATCTGTCAATAATACGGAAGAGCGTATATATCCGTATAAAGAGGCTACTGCCCATCTAATTGGATATGTCGGTGAGGCATCTGCGGAAGATCTGGAGAAATTCAAAGGAAAAGGTTATACCGCAAGTGACGTTATTGGCAAGCGAGGTCTTGAGGAAGTGTTGGAAGCGCGGCTTAAAGGTGAACCTGGAGGTAAAATCTTTATTAAAACCGAAGATGGCGAAGAAAAAGTGATTGCTGAAAAGCCTGCTGAAGAGGGAGAAACAATTACCTTGACCATCGACGCCGAGCTTCAAAAAGATATCTTCGAGCAATATAAGAACGAAACTGGATCGGCATCGGCAATTGATCCGAAGACAGGCGAAACGCTTGCACTTGTTTCAAGTCCGTCATTCGATCCTAATAAATATATTTTCGGGATAACAAAGGCGGAACAAAAGGCGCTTGAAGAAGACCCGGACAAACCACTTTTGAACCGCTTCAGTTCGACGTTTGCACCCGGTTCAACCATTAAGGCCATCACTGCGGCAATCGCTCTGAAAAATGGTGTGGATCCGAAAGATTCGATCAATATCCAAGGGAAAACGTGGGCCCAATCAACATGGAAAGATCATTCCATTACAAGGGTGGCGGACCCCGGTGTTCCAATCGATATGGAAAAAGCATTAATTTATTCAGATAATATTTACTTTGCCCAAAAAGCTTTGGGGCTTGGAAAGGAAAAATTCACAAATGGACTCAAGGCATTCGGATTTGATGAGTCTTTGAACTTCGATTATCCGATAAAAGCATCGAGCATCGGTAAGATCGACAGTGAGGGGCGCTTGGCGGATGCCGGATATGGTCAAGCGCAAGTCCAAATGAGCACGCTACATCTCGCCATGACCTATTCAGCCTTCTTGAATGAAGGAAACATCCTGACACCTTCGTTAATAACAGGAGATAAAACAGAAAAGAAAATATGGAAAGAACATGCGATATCAGCAGACCAAGCAAATCAGGTCACCAAGATGCTGACACAAGTGGTGGAACATCCTAAAGGAAGCGGACATGGAATAGATGATCTTGGCATCAAAATCGCTGCCAAAACGGGAACTGCCGAAATCAAGGCATCCAAAAATGCCGACGGAACAGAAAATGGCTGGTTTGTTGCCATGGACACAGAAGACCCGGAACTTCTCATGGCATGGATGATGGAAGATGTAAAAGGACGAGGCGGCAGCCATGTCGTTATCGATCATATGAAACCGGTGTTGAAAAAGTATTTGAAGTAAAGAAGCGGGTGAAAATGCAGCAAGCATTTACCACTAAAAAGCAGGACATGGTTTCTTCCATGTCCTGCTTTTATTTTTTCACACGTTGAGGATTCCATTTTGTTAAGACAATAAAACTGGATTTGAAGGATAATGAGTCGGACATACAGAATGTAAAAAGAGTACCGCAAGCGGGATCCGATTTCTGCAGCAGTGACATCTTCCAGGCCATTACCCATGCTAAAGATAAATAGAATAGGGATGAGGATGAAAAGCAATGAGAAGTTTAAGGTATTTGTTTATCGCTTTCTTTATCATTTTTTTTACATTTCCTTCTCATGAAGAAACGGCAGCGGAAGAGAATACAACGATGGAAGTGAAACTGAAGAATTATTTGGGGAATAGAACCAGTGTCAAAATAACGGCAACCGGGGACTACCGTACTTCAGGGGGGGAGATATTCATTAGAGCGGGTGAAAATCTGACTTTGAAAGTGGAGTCGGCTAAACTTGCCGTATACAAAGGTTTTAAGAAAACGGGGTCTTATGCTTCCTTTAAGGTAATTCCAGTTAAACCTGATGCTTCATTGTCCATAAACGGCCGTCCGTATTTTGGCTCATTTTCATTTACAGCGGAGGACGGTTACATCCGGCCAATCAATCATGTTTATATGGAAGATTATCTAAAGGGTGTTGTCCCGCTGGAGATGCCCGCACTATGGCATGCCGAAGCCTTAAAAGCACAGGCGATTGCCGCCCGGACTTATGCACTTCGCCATCAATCCACAATAATTGATGATACGGTTTCTTACCAAGTATATGGGGGGGCTGCCGGTCACTATCGAACTAATTCAGCCATTGAACAGACAAAGGGCATGGTAATCAAACATGATGGCGAAATAATCGAAGCGTTCTTTTCCTCAAGCAATGGAGGAATGACCGAATTGAATTCAAATGTTTGGTCAAGTGGCAACCCCCTTGCATATTTATCTATAAAAGAAGATCTCTATGATTCGAAAACCAATTGGGAGATAATGCTGGACAAACAGCAAATCGACCTTTCAAAAATGGATTTATCTAAACCGGAAGAATGGTGGGCAAGTGTAAAGGAAAAAGATGAAACGGTTGTGCCGAAACTGAAGGTTTGGCTGAAGAATAATGGATATGCGAATAAAGATATTAAAATAACGGATATTCCCTTGTTAACATTTACAGATGAAAAAACGGGAGGCCGTGTAACGAAAGGCTCCATCCAACTGAATTTCTATGTAAGGGATCTCGTTGATGACAGGGGGAAACTTTTGCAGCAAACGGTTAAGCTTACTAATGTCGCGGCTTCCAAAATCAGGGGCATGGTGGGGCAAGAGGTGATGAAAAGCTATTTGGTTGACCATTCATCTACCGATCCTTCAATAATTTCCATTAAAGGATTAGGATATGGGCATGGTGTAGGACTAAGTCAGTTTGGAGCGAAAAACAGAGCGGAGGGAGGCCAATCATATCAAGAGATTTTGGGGTTTTATTATCCTGACACAACTATAGAAAAGGAATATGGACCAGGTGCTGGATCTAAAACGGAACTTGTCGTAAAGTCGGAACCGAATTCAGTAAACATGAAAGCGGAGACGGATCGTTTAAATGATGAGGTTGGAATCACATACTCCCTAAAAGAAGATGCTGTGGTAACACTCACGATTAAAAATAGTAAAGGGAAAGCCTTAGCTACCCCAGTCCGTGACCAAACAATGAAAAAGGGTACCCATTCAGCAATCTGGAATACAAAAGCGGTAAGTAACGGTACATATGAAGCAGAAATATCAGCAATGGACCGAAGCGGGATTGAAGGTTCGGACATGATGGCGATTAAGATCAGTAAAGATACGTCGGCACCGAAAATAACCGATGTCAATACATCGGGTGATTATAGTACCGAGAAAGCGAACATAACCTATACCATTAATGAAAACGCAAATGTAACAGTGGCAATTAAGAACAGTAAAGGAAAGGTTGTTGGCATCCTTTCTGAAAGGCAGTTCAATAAAGGCAGGCAATCGGCAACCTGGGATTTCAAAAATATGTCCAACGGGATGTTTACGGTGACAATCTCCGCTAAGGATAAGAGTGAAAACAAGAAATCCATTTCAACGAAAGTCTCCATTAGGAAGACCACGGGAATAGTGACAGCAAGCGAATTATATATGAAAGAAAATAAAAATGCATCCTCTGAAACGGTCGGGAATCTATACAGGGACCAAGCCGTAACGATCCTGTCTCAACAAGATGAATGGTATAAAGTGAAAAAGGGAAGCCAAATTGGGTATGTATTAAAAAAACATGTAAAAAAATGAATGAGGAGGACGTCAATTTATGGCGTCTTTTTGTATAAAGATATTTAGATTCTTCATCAAACTCACGAGTAAAGCGCAAACTCACGAGTAAACGCCCCAAACTCACGAGTAAACGTCACAAACTCACGAGTAAATGGGCCAAACTCACGAGTAAACACACCAAACTCACGAGTAAACGCCCCAAACTCACGAGTATACTCACTAAAGCTTTGAGTTAACGGACTTCAATAGAAATGCGTACCGAAAAAAATCGAATGTATGAGATAGAATTTTAAGAGGCGAATGAATGTCTTCATTCCTCTTTTGTTTTATGCTGACCGGGAGTGAACGGAACATCGGCGGCTTTTGTGATGATTTTCGAAATATCCGTATTTTCTAGGACTCCATCGAAGGCTTCACTTCCTGGACCAGAGGCGAAAACGGGAATCATATTGGCTGTGTGCCCTCCTGTGGAACTGGCTGCCCGTATGCTTCGATCAGCTACACCCGCCTTATGGTGCCTGGCGATGGTGCTTCCGATTTCCCAATCGATTTGATGTTGTCGATAGACAAGCGTTCTATTCTTTTTTACGTTATCGATGAATTGGTCGACTTCCTGATCCGTAAGGGATATATGTGCATACTTCTTGAATGTGGAGACGACACTTTCTGGATTGATTTCATTATTTTTATCGAATGTAAGCTGTTTGGACATATATTCAGATGAAACCTTGATTTTTTTCAATGCGGTGATATCCATTGTTTCAGAAGCGGAGGTCCCCATTGTTTCGTGGTCTGCAAGTACAACAATCAATGTATCATTTCGATTTTTTGCCCAATTTACTACCTCTTTCACGGTTTGGTCAAATTCGATCGTTTCTTTCCATATTCCGGTGATATCGGCTGCATGCTCCATATGGTCAATACGCGCACCTTCTGCCATCAAGAAAAATCCTTTATCACCCCTTGATAAAATATCCAGCGCTTTGGCTGTCATTTCGGGCAGGGATGGCTCTTGAGAATGTAATACTTCTTTATCCAGTTTAAAATTCATATAGGTAGGGTGAAATAACCCTAAAAGTTTTTCCGGTTTATTAATGGAATTCAGTTCTTCTTTCGTCGTCGTAAACCCATATCCAGCTTGTTTAAATTTAGCGATTAAATCCTCGCCATTCTGCTTATCCGCCTTGAAATAGCTGGCACCTCCGCCGAGAATGACGTCGATTCGGTTATCAAATAGCTGCCTCGCGATATTTGCGCCACCTGTCCAGCGGTTAGGAACACTTGCACCAAAGGCAGCGGGTGTGGCATCGACTACCATATTGGTTGAGATGATCCCCACTTTTTTCCCATCGTTCTGAAACGCATCCAATATACTATCCACCTCGGAACCATTGGCATCGACACCGATTGATTCATTGTTGGTTTTTATACCAGTGGCAATCGCGGACCCTCCGGCAGCTGAGTCAGTGACGAAATTATTGGCGGAATACGTGCGCATCAGGGCAACATGCTCCAGTTGTTCCAAATGTAGAACACCTGTCTTTCCATATTCCAATTGCCGGGCAATCTCTATGGCCCCTACCCCCATGCCGTCGCCAATCAGCAATATGACATTCTTGGGGGTGTTTTTTGTCTCTGCTTGAATAGGGGAGCTCATGTAAATAAAGCAAAATATAAGAACGAATAATCCAAAGTGACGCGGCTGTGCAAGTTTATGAATGAATTTTCTGCTTGTCTTATTCATCTGTAATCCTCCAGTGGTTGAAAGTCTTCCTATTATTTGTTTAAATCGATAAAAAATCCCCTCCTTGATTTTCAGGATGGAGTTAATCTTTTTAGCGCCTTTTATGGAAGGGCATCCAGCCGCTTTTTACGTAATTTATCTTTCAAAAAAAGAAAGGATTTCTATATAATTACAATATGAAGGTGATAATTAACAAACAGTAAATATTTAACTGATATAATTTCACTAAAGTTCAATTGAATTAATAGGAGAGAAAACCCTATGCTATCCAGTATGAAAAAGTTCTTCAAAGAAGGTTCTAAAGACTTAAAGAGAATTTATAAGTTGGTAGAAGATGTGAATCGGCTAGAGGGTAAATATGAAAGTTATTCAGATCTGGAATTAAGCGGAATGAAGGATAGATTTAAAAGCGTATTGGATGCTGGTGACAATATATTGGATATACAAACAGATGCTTTTGCGGTCGTGAGGGAGGCTTCTAAACGAGTATTCAATCTTAGGCACCATGATGTTCAGCTTGCAGGCGGTTTTGTCCTGAGTGAAAGGGGCATCGCACAAATGAATACGGGCGAGGGGAAGACGCTTGTCTCCACTTTGCCTAGCTATTTACATGCACTGTACGGTAATGGTGTCCATATCATTACGGCCAATGAATATTTGGCCAGACGTGATATGGAGTTAATGGGACAAATTCATGAATTTCTAGGGTTGACGGTTGGTTTGAACATTTCCCAAATGGGGCCTTCCGCAAAACGTGAAGCGTATGCTGCAGATATCACGTATGGAACGGCAACAGAGTTCGGTTTTGATTATTTGCGTGATAATATGGTTTACCGAAGAGAAGAAAAGGTTCAGAGAGGACACCGATTTGCCATCGTCGATGAGATTGACAGCATCTTGATTGATGAAGCGAGGACACCATTAATCATTGCGGGCAGGGCAAGCGACGGAACAGAGCTTTACCAAATCACGGCACAAATCATGAAGACATTTATAGAAAATGATGATTACGAGATTTTCAGCGAGTCAAGGTCTGCCTATTTTACGGATCAAGGGTCTGCCAAGATTGAAGAGGCCTTTGGTATCGACAATCTGTATGGAATGGAACATCAAGAGTTATTACATAATGTTACACAGGCGCTAAAAGCCCATGCAATCATGAAATTGGATGCGGACTACATTGTCATCGATGGAAGAGTTGCAATCATCGATAAATTCACAGGCAGGGTGATGGAAGGGAGAAGCTTCAGTGATGGGCTTCATCAAGCGATTGAGGCAAAAGAGGGATTGGAGATTTCCGAAGAGAATGAAACACAGGCCATGATTACCGTCCAAAATTATTTTCGATTATATCATTCAATGTCTGGGATGACAGGCAGTGCCATGCCAT
Source organism: Peribacillus sp. NPDC058002 (assembly GCF_042886655.1). NCBI lineage: Bacteria > Bacillati > Bacillota > Bacilli > Caryophanales > Bacillaceae > Peribacillus > Peribacillus sp. NPDC058002. The sequence goes on from NZ_JBHVQU010000003.1 coordinate 104,958, forward strand.
CAAAGTCTGAATTCCAGGAAATATATCAGCTCCCCGTCATTGAAATTCCAACTAATGACCCCATCATTCGAGTTGATGAGGTTGATTTGATTTATAAAGATGAAACTAGTAAAATCAACAAAATCGTCTCGGAAGTAAAACGGATACATGATGGAGGCAGACCTATTCTGATCGGGACGACCTCCATTGAGCAATCTGAAAAAATTTCAGTTCAACTAAAGAAGGGCAATATCAAACATCAAATCCTTAATGCGAAGACGGAAGCGGATGAAGCGGAAATCATCGCGAATGCCGGGCAAAAAAATCAAGTGATGCTGGCTACGAACATGGCTGGGAGAGGAACTGATATATTACTTGCGAATGATGTCAAGGAATTGGGCGGCCTTCATATTATCGGTACGGAGCGGCACGAAAGCCGCCGGATCGATATGCAGCTAAGAGGACGTTCCGGCCGGCAGGGTGATCCTGGTTCAACACAATTCATCATTTCTTTGGAAGATGATTTGTTTGATTACTATGATGAAGAAGAAATCGGGCGTTATATCAAGAAAATCAAAACGGATGAAAATGGATTGGTGCTAAGCCCTGCACCTGATAAATTCGTTAAAATGGTTCAGGAAACAGTAGAGCAGATGCATCAATCAAGCCGTTACCATCTATTGAAGTTAGAACATTCATTAAATGAGCAGAGTAAAATCATCTATGCAATGAGAGATCGGATACTTGATATGGACCCTGGAAGGATGCCGGCCCTTTTACTTGAATATATCGAAAAATATATTACTCGGCTCACAGTGAAATATTATCCTGAACATATGGTTGAACCTGATCCCCATGCCTATATTGAAGAGCTTTCCCATGTTTTCCTGTCGTTAGGTTGGCAGGCAAGTGATTTTCAGGATCCAGAAGGTCAAATTGAAGGAAAAGCGTTGGATGCTTTAGGGGAATTGGAATCGAGGCTGAGGCTGATGATCTTTCAAAATGATGCAGAATGGGGAAACCAGTTGCGTGCTTTCATGCTGCAGCATATTGATACAAATTGGATGAACCATTTAGATGAAATGAACAGTCTGAAGGAAGGCATTGGTTTAAGCGGATATGGTCAGCAGGCCCCATATACACTGTTTGAAAAAGCGGCTCTCAGTCAATTCAACCTTCTATTAAGTAAAATTGAGTCGGAGATAAGCATCCGTTTTATGGAATATATGAAAAGCAATCGGGAAGATGCAGCTGCTTTGGAGGGTGAGGAACGATGAGTTTATTTGGAAAAAGGGATAATGCAGCTTCAGATGTACATGAGTTATTAAATCAGGATGACACCATTCATACTGCCCTGATGTTTCATAAAGGGTGGGAAATTTCTAAGCAAGAGGAATATGTATATAAATTCCACCATAAAAGGCTGCCTGCATTAAAACCGAACCAAATTTCAATTTCGGGCATCAAGCTGACCAGGGCGGAAGATGATGTAATCATAGTGGCTTTTCTACGAAATTCAATAGAGAAAGCTGTCAGGTTTGATATCGTGGATTTACTGTTAGTTGATGGAGATGGAAAATTCCTCGCAAAAAAGACATTCGATCTTACAGAGCTTGGTGAGGTTCCAGCACTCTCAAGCATGCCATGGCGTTTCTTATTCGAGGAAGAAGATATGTTGGCGGAATCGATCCCTGATGAAGGTTGGAAGATTGCTTTTGAATGGAAGGGAAAGTAGGAAAAAAACAGCATGAGTCTAGCGGCAATCTGCAGCTTTTTTGCCGGAATGCCAAAGCAAAGCCCTCATCCTTTTAGTGATGAAGGCTTTTTGTTTATTAGGGAAGTCATTAGTGCCAAATATTTATGCTGTTTTCTGTGTGCAATTTCTCATAAATGGCAACGCTAAGTAATATTTATAAGTAATCTTCCGCAATCAGGCATTACTAAGGCTTGGAAATAATGAAGAGGAAAGTGGCAGGAGCATGAAGAATAACCTGAATCAACGATTGAAGGAGAGGCTATTTGAGATATTGTCATTTTCAATCGTGACCATACTTTTCACTTATACAAATGATAGGATGGGTAACGATCTTACTATTGGAATCATTACGATAATCATCGGTGTTGCCGGTTTTATTGTTTATTTGAAGGAATGGATAACGAACCGAATCGTAAAGGGCATCATTTTTTCAGTTTTCCTTCTTTCGATCATGGTCTTTTTCCTTGGGGACATCTGGTTTTATCGTTATTATTCGACACCTTTAACTTCCTATATGTGGATGCAAAAAAGCAATCTGAATGGGCTAGGTGAAAGTATATTCAGTATGATGGAACTGAAGGATGCAATCTTTCTTCTGGTAGGCATCCCAATTGCTGAATCATTTGTAAAGAAAAAATACCCCCTCAAGCATATGGCACTAGTGCCGGCCGTAATATTCCTGATGATAGCAGGATTAAAGCCGGTTAAGAATATCTTTTTCGACAAAGTGGATATAACCCGGCGTTATGAGGCGAATACCTTCTTGCGAAACTGGGGGCCTATCGGTCATCACGCATTGGATACATATGCCTATTTTATTGACTCGGGAAGGCATGGAATGTCCTCGGAAGAAAAGAAGGCCGTTTCTGATTACTTCAACAAAAAGAAAAGAAAGGAAAATGTCCATTCCGGATCCTTGGAGGGGAATAATCTGATTATCATCCAGGTGGAATCTTTACAGTCGTTTCCGCTATTTCAAAGCAGTGCCGGGCAGGAGGTCACGCCATTCATGAATGAACTGGCGAAAGGGGGATTGTACTTCCCGAATGTATATCCACAGACGGTATTTGGAAATTCATCTGACGGAGAACTTATCGTGAATACCGGTCTATTTCCTTTAAAGCAAGGTGCGACCTTTTTTCGATTCCCTTATAATGATTTTCCAGGTCTTGCTAAGGAATTAAAGAAGTCGGATTATCAAAGTTTTGCTTTCCACGGAGATGAAGAAGACTTTTGGAATAGGCAGCATGCATATCCCTCGTTAGGGTTTGATGACTATCTTTCCATAGAGGATATGCAGCAGGATGAGATGATTTCGATGGGCTTGGGAGACCGCAGTTTTTTCAATCAAAGCTATGATTTCTTAAAAGATAAACGAAATCCCTATTACGCCTTTTTCGTTACTTTGACCAGCCATGTACCTTTTTCACTGCCGAAAGAACAGATAACATTGAAGCCTGAAGCAGGAAAAGAGAACAGTTACCTGACCAAATATTTTGAAGCGATTCATTATACAGATTCAGCCATCGGGGATTTCATAAAGAAGTTGAAGGATGACGGGAAAATGAAAGACAGCGTGATTGTCATATACGGAGATCATGATGGCCTATTTTTAAAAGATAAACACGAGGTTGAAGCGTATTACGGCAGTAAAATTAGCGATGAAGAGTGGATTGAAAAATATATGCCCATTCCCGTGATCATTTATCAGGAGGGTATGGAAGGAAGAACGATTGATAAGGTAGCGGGCCAAATCGATATTCTACCAACTTTATATGATCTGTTCAATATTAAGAGTTCTTCATACTTTGGAGAGAGCATGCTGAATGGCGATGAGGGCGATGCTTTGATATTGAAAGGGGATTATGGTTCTCAAATGAAAATAAATGGGGAGGGCAAGGTCGATGGTTTTTCACCTGAAGACCAAAAGGAGATCGAACTGAGTGATCAAGTGATACGTTCAGATTACTTTAAACCAATTGGGAAAAAGGTAAAAAAAGAGGATGACTGATAAAAGCCATCCTCCATCCATTATAATCCGAGATGTGCTTTCACACGATTTTGGGCTTCTAGCTTTGTTTCTTCTGGAACGATATTGTACCAAATGCCGTTTACCCTTTGATTGTCACCTTCAAGTGTATATTGTTCAATATTTTTGAGGGATGATTTGTAGTTATTTTGGATACTTAACATGTCATTGAAGCTTAAATTAGTTTCCACGTTTTTACCCAGAGCTTCGAATATATCGTCATAATTGGTAAGAGTTGAAAGGCTTGCCCCTTTTTTCATGACAGCTTGGATAACCTGGCGTTGCCGCATTTGCCGTCCATAATCCCCGCGGGGATCTTCTTTACGGATTCGGGAATAAATCAAGGCCTCTTTACCATTTAAGTCGATTGTGCCTTTGTTGAAGGTATATCCTTTATAGGCAAGGTCCATATCATTATCGACTGTGACACCACCAACAGCATTCACAATATCCTGAAAGCCTTCCATATTCATTTTGACGTAATAATCAATCGGAATATCCAAATAGGCTTCCACTGTATTTATCGACATGGCAATTCCACCATATGCATAGGCATGGTTCATTTTATCGGTTGTACCTTTACCGATGATCTCCGTACGGGTATCTCTCGGTAAACTCAATAACTCAATCGATTCCTTTTTAGGATTAACCGTCATGACAATCATCGTATCTGATCGACCTGAGTCATTCTTTCTTTCATCCACACCAAGAATTAGTAATGAAAATGGATCTTTGCTTTTGAACTTGATGTCCTCTACTCGCTTATCCGTTTTATGTGCTGTACCCTGCATGGTGCTGATCGCACCGGCCAATGATTGATAAACGGAAGCGCCATAAACACCTGCGCCAATGAAAAGGATAAGAAGGGTGAAGCCGATTATTTTAAACGTTTTGCGTTTCTTTTTCTTTTTTTTATGTTCGGATCTCATCTAATATTCCTCCCTTAACCATCCCACAAAATGGAAGGTGTGAAAAAGTACCTAGTCGGTATTTTTAACTATACCTTTTTTTTGTCAAAAATAGAATAGTTTCTTTTTGTACTTAGAGTGCATATTTACCTTTTTTCATCCAAAAAAACGAAGGATTCTAGAGAAACCGAATTCCTTCGTTGGCAAATCATTCGAATGTTTTGTAAATTGTATAACCTGGAGATAGAGAAACTATGATACTTTTGCATGAAATTGCCAGACTTTAAGAGGAAAGTCTGGCAAGAAAATCTTATAAACTTCTATAACCGATGAATTTACTTTTGAAATAAGAGTTTGAAGTACTACTGATTGTTACTCCCTTACTTGATGAGGCATGAATGAATTCCCCGCCGCCCAAGTAGATTCCCATATGGTTTACCACTGATTTATTGGAACCAGTTGCAAAGAAGATAAGATCGCCGGTTTTCGGTGAAGTAACTTTTTTACTCATATCATAATATGTGGAAGATGAAAGCCTCGGAACATCATACCCAGCCTTCTTGAACGTATAGTAAATAAATCCGCTGCAATCGAAACCTGATGGGGAGGCACCCGCCCACGAATAAGGTGTACCAATTAATTTCTTTGCTTCGGAAACGAGCTGGGCCACTTTGTTCCCCGAACTTGGGGCTTCCACTTTTCCAACATCGTTATTATCTGCAGTGCTTGCCGATTTACTTAATTTTAGTTTTTGACCCACTCTGATTAAATCGGACTTTAACGAGTTGATTGATTTAAGCTGGGCTACAGACAAGTTGGTTTCCTTGGAAATCTTAGAAAGGGTGTCACCTTTTACCACTATGTATATAGACGAATCGGCTGGGGTCTGTGTCACATTGGATGGTTTGGAGCTGCCTGGTAAATCAATGGTAGTGGTGGTAGTTGATTTAGATACGATAAGTTTGGCGCCTGCATAAATTCTATCGGATTTTAAGTTATTCATTTTCATCAATTCAGCAAGTGTAAGGTCATGCTTGTTTGCTATCCTTGTTAAGGTATCACCTGAAACAATGGTATATGTGGTTTTATTTGTTTTTTTCACGGAAACAGAAGAAGCATTTGATGTTGTTGTGGAGTTGGGTGTAATTAATTTCTGATTGATTCTCAAAAAGTCTGATTTTAAGTTATTAAGCTGTTTTAAGTCTTTTACCGTCGTATTATGCTTCTGGGCGATTTTACTTAAATTATCACCGCTTTTAACTGTATATGTACCGGCAAGGGCAGGAGAAACAAAAGTCGAAGATAAAATGGCTAATGTCGAAAATGCGACAACACTTTTTTTCACGGTTTTCCACCTCTAATATGTCTTTTTCCCTATTCTAACAAATTATTTGGGGATAAACATATTACATTTTTATTACATGGGGAAAATAGTATTATTTTACTGGTTTATATTGGTGGGGTTTGAGTATTGTAATCTACAATATTTTCTATATTATGAGTCTTTTTTCACATTGTGGATTTTTATGTTTTCGTTTGTCATTTGCTGTAAAACTACACCTGTTTTTAGGGTATGCATGAAAAAAATGAAAACCCACTTCGTTTTACGAAGTGGGTGGTTTTATTTAAAAAGGAAATCAACTAAATCCCTGCTTGAATTTCCCGTGGAGTATTCATTCCATTTTTGGTTAAAGGAAGCGATCTTCATTAATGAATGATCGGCGGTACGGATTTCCCTTAAGAGCTCTTCTGTGGTAGATACCACGGGTCCAGGCATGGAAGAAGAGTAGTCCTCCCAGAATCCCCGTTCCTGCACATACTTTTCTAAGTCATATGCAAAGAATATCATGGGTCTTCCCAAAAAAGAGAATTCAAATGGTATCGATGAGTAATCGGTAATTAAAAGATCCGTACTGATCAGCAGTTGATTAACGTGAAATTCACTAATTACAGGGTAAATGAATCCCGGAAATTTATCTTGTAAATCATGCTCTGCTTTTACAGATGGATGCAGTTTCAGTAATAACGCATAATCTTCGTCCTGAAGTTCCTTGAAGAGCAATTCCAAATCAAGTGCAATCTCTCCGTCGTTCAAGCTGTCATTACGAAATGTAGGGGCATATAATATGATTTTCTTATGTTCAAGTTCTGGATACTTGGCCAGCAAAGCATTACGGGCAGTTCTTTTTGATTCATCATTAAAGAAGAAATCGGTCCGAGGTATTCCAGTCCTTAGGATATGGGATGCTGGCAGTTGAAAACTTTCCTGATAAATCCCTGCCATTATTTCTGAACCTGCCGTAACATAATCAAATTTTTTATATACCTCTAAAAATCTTCTCCTTGCACCGGCTGAACGGTTTTGAATGGAAGGGTCCTTTGCCCCGAATTGCTTAACGGCACCTGCCGCATGCCATACTTGAACACAGGTCACTTGCCTTTTGAATGCAATGGCTGAAAGAAAGCCAAAATAATTATCGATGATGATCCATTTTGATGTAGCCAGATGATAAATCGACTGGATCATGGCAATGATATTTTTTGATTCAAACGGAAGGACGATGGTTTCCCCATCGTCCCTAACTTGTATAGAACTGCTTGATTTCATTAAAAAAACTTTTTGAACGGAAATGTCCTGCTTGTCCATTTCATCTGCGATATATTGGCAATTGTCCCCGAATGATGTGACAAAGGTCGTTTTGTCATGTAAAGGGAAAAGTTTAAAGATAGAGAATAAAACTTTGAAACAAAAAAGATAAATCCCTATCGCGAATTCTTTAGCCATTAGTTACTTGTAAAAGGTCATCTTTAATTTGGGAAGTCGAAATGCCGATTGTCCTTGGAAGGTAGACCACTTCACAAACTTCGGATAATTCATCGAATTGGCCTTTCCAGTCATCACCCATTACAAAAATATCTACACCTTCACGAACGATGTCTTCCCGCTTTTGTTCCCAATTGTCTTCCGGTATAACTTCATCCACATAACGGATTGATTCAAGGATCATTTTTCTATTTTCAAAGCTATGATAAGCTTTTTTATCTTTTAAAGCATTGAATTCATCCGTCGAAATGGCAACAATCAGATAATCTCCTAAATCTTTAGCGCGTTTTAATAGATTGATATGGCCCCAATGAAGCAAATCAAAGGTTCCGTAAGTGATTACTTTCTTCATTTTTATTCCTCCTTTAAGACTCTTAAACTGTTATTCAATCAAAATCATATATATTTGGTCTATTAGAATATGAAATGGAACAATGAAACAGGCAGCTAGCATTTCAATTCTGCTTGTTTTATTCCTATATTTTTTAGGTAATGGCATTCTCTAACTAATTATAACTTAATAGCTTTACAAATAAACCACAATTTTTTTACAAATAAACCACAATTTTTTACATTGATGATTATTGTAAATATTAATTTTTAAGCTAAAATAAAATGTTGACTAATTTGTCTTACTCTGTAGGGCATAAT
>NZ_JBHVQU010000004.1:0-24332 GCF_042886655.1 Peribacillus sp. NPDC058002
CGAGGAGGCTCCCGGACCGCCCGCGGAAAGCGAGTGCCTGGAGAGGAAATCAACGGTCTATTCTTTATCAACTAAAAAAAGACATCCTATCAATTAACGATAGGATGTCTCTAAATCTATTGAATTCAATTGTCCTTTATATATCCTTCATTCTCTTTAATGTGTAAACAAAGTATTCCCAGTTGTTTATGGTCGATGGGATGCTTAAGTGTTCTTCAGGTGTATGTACGGAAAACATATCTGGCCCGATTGAAACAGTATCCAACCCTGGTATCTTATCTATGAATACCCCACACTCGATCCCTGCATGCACAGCGATGATTTCAATATCTTCATGATATTTTTCTTTGTATGTCTCTTCAAATAATTTCTTGAGTTTCGAATCAGGATTATAGGGCCACTCGGGATAATCCGCGTCAACCAATAGCTCGCACCCAAGCATGTCGGCAATCGCCTTTGCTTGCGTGACCATATTATATTTGATGCTTTTGACCGAACTCCTGATTTCACTTTCGAATATCATTTCCGCTTCATTTGTTGTAACGACCCCTAGATTCGTCGAACTTTCCACTAATCCTTCTATTCCCATGCTCATTCCTTGAACGCCATGCGGGATTACCAGTAAGGAGGTAATGGCTTTAGTCACCGTCTCTTTGGAAAAAACATTTGAAGAAACCGTTTCGATTTTTTCAAACCTGATCAATACCTCAGGGTCGGAGGATTGCAGTTCATTTTTAAAAGTATTCTCCCATTGTTGAAGTCTCTCCATCATCTTCTGAACATCTTCTGCATGAATCAGTACAGTCGCCTCTGCTTCACGAGGAATGGCATTCCCTTTCAGCCCCCCGTTCATTTGCTGTATGTAGCAAGGGAAATCTGCCGTTAATTCATGTAATACTCTGCCCAAAAGTTTATTGGAATTCCCTCTTTCCTTATGGATGGACATACCGGAGTGTCCGCCTTTCAGCCCTTTAATCCTGATGTTATAAGATACAGCATCAACAATTGAAGCCGATTCCCATCCGATTGGCAGGACCTGCCGCACTCGTATTCCTCCTGCAGAGCTGACAAGCAGCTTTCCATCTTCCTCCGAATCGATATTGATCATCATTTTTCCCTTGAAGTGAGCCGGATCCACGGCAAGTGCCCCGTTCATTGTCGTTTCTTCTTCAGTCGTTATGACTATTTCAAGAGAGGGATGCGGAATATCATTTGCATCCAATAATGCCAAAGCATATGCAACAGCAATTCCATTATCCGCCCCCAAAGTTGTATCCGTCGCATACAACATGTCTCCCACAATCCTTAGTTGAAGCGGATCTTTCTCGAAATCATGAAGCGTGCCCTTGTTCTTTTCGCAAACCATATCCATATGCCCCTGGATAATGACGGTAGGTGCACTTTCATATCCAAATGTGGCAGGCTTTTTGATAATCACATTCAGCGCTTCATCCTGGATCACCTCCAGGTTCCTATCCTTAGCGAAGTGAACCAGATAGTCACTGATCGCTTTTTCATTAGCCGATCCTCTCGGGATTTCGGATATCGCTGCAAAATAATGAAACACCGGATGGCCCGATAATTCTTTTAACGTACTATACATGAAAAACATCCTTTCATTTTAAATATTTATACTGCCTCTCATCCCTTTACTTTTCCAGGACGGAATACTGCCACTCTCGTGAACAAAGGGTACAGAACGTACCCCAGATAAACACCAATCATATTCAGGATAAGGTCATCGACATCCAAACTTCCGCGCCGAAAAACAAACTGACAGATTTCGATGGCCGAAATCGAAAGTAATGGATAAAGAAATTTCCTTTTTGCGGAGGGTTCTTTCCCTTCCCTCGACAACAAATACAGCCCGAATGGAATGAACAGCCCCACATTGGCGCTAAGGTTATAAAATGACACAAGCCCGTTCATATCGTTCGATAAATATAAAAGAATCGTAGAAAAAGGGACCAAATTATACGAATATACCTGCCCTTCTGGTCGAAAGAACAGCAAAACCAATAATGATAAACTGTAGCCAAAGAGTATTACCTGCCACAAAAGGCGCGGTATTCGGACCGTTTCACCTCGAAAAAAAAGAACCGCAAACGAAACGAAAAGAAGTATACAAAACCAGACAACGATGATCACTAAAGGATTCAAATATAATCGGAGCTGAAAGAAAAAAGGCAAACCGCACAAAAACAATGCTTGCGACAGCAAAAGGGAAAGCATGACCGATTTTAGAGACATATAACTCCCCCTTCTATTTCTTACCAATCATTGCATGTCCTTATATCCTAGGACAACTTTAAGAACCCGTCAACAAACTGCAGAATATAAACCTGTCATTTAGAAAACTGCCAGTATGTTCGTCAAGAGGCAGCTTTTCAAGGCTAATCGATTGCTTGGAATGATTCATTCGCATGTTATAGTCCTCGCCCGAACTATGTGATTCTCTCCCCAGCCTTATTCCACTTCAACCATGATTTGCGTCAGGTAGTTTTCATACCCCTTTACCGCGACTTCATCCAAGATGTATTCTTCGTATGCAAACGATTTGAGGTTCAAGTTTTCACTCTCCATGAATTGCAATATTCTTTCGTACGTTTCGGAGATATTTTTATAACTGCCTTTATGATAGGCAATAACATAGAGTCCCTTCGGTTTTGAATAGAACGTGGGGGCTTTTCCCATGACTTTCGTGTACAAAAATGAATAGTCATCATGATTCCCGTCGATGATGTTTTCTTTACTAATCATGGCCCCGATAGGGAATCCTGTGTAAAATTCATTTTCATTACAGAAATCAATGAAGTCAGATGTAGATTTTAAGAATTCGGCATCAGAAGAGTTCAGGATGGATTCACTAAGGAAGAGCTGTTCTTCCTCCTGAAGTTTCAAGGTGATTTGAGAGTCATCCATACAAATCGCTTTTTCAGTGAGGTATATTTTCGTTTCAATGATCTTCTGCACTCTGTGAAGGTTCTTTATCTTTTTTTCTAATTCTATGGTCTTTTCTTTGAAAAGCTCAATCAGTTCCATAGGTGACCTGTTAGTAAGAAACCATTTGATCTCTTTCAAAGGCATATTGAATTCTTTTAAAAGCGTGATGACCGAAAAAACTTCGAATTGTTGATAAGAGTAATACCGATAGCCCTTTTCGTTTTTTATATCGGGAGTAAGAAGCCCAATCTCATCATAATGAATGAGCGTTTGTTTTTTTACATTGCATAATTTGGCGAATTCGCCAGTAGTAAAATATTTGCCTACATTTCCATCGGACATTACGATCTCTCCTCTTGACTATATGGTAACCATATACCTTAGTGTATTAATATATCATGATAACAAAACGGATAACCAGGTGCGAAATGGGGAAGGAAAATAAATGATGAAGACCACTATACATGAAGTCTCGAACGAAAATGTAATGGATATTTTGAAATTGCAAATAAATGAAAAGCAAAAGGCTTACATCGAAACGACTGAGCAATGTTTAAACGACGCAAAGGAATGTAAATATTACAGACCAGTTGGGCTTTATTCGGATGATACCTTGGTTGGTTTTGCGATGTATGGTTTTTTCCCTGGGGAAGGTGAAAATGGCAGAGTGTGGTTAGACCGCTTTTTCATTGATGCTGAACATCAGGGTTTCGGGCTTGGAAATATCTTGTTGGAGGCTTTAATAAAAAGATTAATAAAAGAATATGATTGTCCTGAAATCTATTTAAGCATAGTTGAAGATAATCAGGCCGCCCTTCATTTGTATAGGAAATTCGGCTTTGCATTCAATGGCGAATCAGATTATAACAATGAAAAGGTCATGGTCAAAAAAGTATAAGTAACTAGATCTTTTTCAACTCAAAAGTATGTCCAGCAATACAAAAAAAGCCGGTTCCCCTTGTTCCAGGAATCCGGCTTTTTTTTAGATGGTTCATTTTAAAGTGCCCGGTACTTTTTTAAACTAATAATATTGATGGTGATAAAAACGGCTGCAAATGCAAGGAGAATGAGGAGATCAAGTAATACCTCATTGAACGTGAAGCCTTTGTACATAATGCCGTTCATGGCATCCGATGCATAATAGAGAGGCATGATCTTGCCGATTTTTTGCAGCCAGTCCGACATGCCATCCAATGGGAAAATCCCTGTAAAGAAGACTTGCGGCACGATGACCAGCGGTATGAATTGTACCATTTGGAATTCGGATGCCGCGAAACTCGATAGTAATGTACCAAGCGATAATGCAACGAGCGCGACCAGTATATTCGTCAGTAAAACGAGCCAAATGGAGCCAACAAGGACGATATCCAATACATTGACAGCATATAGGACGACAATTATGGTTTGAACGAGAGCAAATAAGCCATATCCGATCACATAGCCCGCTACGATTTCGTATCTTTTAATCGGGGTGGCAAGCAGCCGTTCCAGCGTACCACTTGTACGCTCTTTCAAAAGCGCGATTCCCGCTATTAAAAATACAAAGAAGAAGACGAAAAAGCTGACAAGCATCGGACTGAAAGTATCAAAACCCTTTGTGTCGGCATCCCCGTATACATATCGCTCCTCAATTGAAGGCGTGTTGTTTTCATTCCCTTGCAAAGCTTGCATCATTTGCATTTGAACGGCCTTTGCACGGGACGGTTCGTCGTTCAATAGTGTCAGTTTCATTTTGCCATTTTCAACATACAGCCAGCCATCCGTATCATTTTCAATCATTTTTTCCTGAGAAAATTCCCTAGCAGCCGTTACTTGAAAATCCGCTTGTTTCAATGCTTTGACCATGGTTTCATCACTGCCTGTAACAACGAGTTTCAAATCACTTGCTTCTGTATCGAAAATAAAATACATGAGCGTTAAAATGAGCAATGGAGCCAGGAAAAATAAAGCGAGTGTCCTTCGATCCCGGCGCAGCTGCTGAGTAATTCGAGTAACTAGAGAGGCCATTCTCATTTTAGGCCACCTCCAATCCTTAAAAAAACATCATCAAGCGTTTCCGCGGCAAATTGTGTTTTTAAAGCTGCCGGGGTTCCTGCCGCGATGATTTCACCTTCACGCAGCATCGCCAGTTTATCGCATCTTTCCGCTTCATCCATCACATGCGTCGTGATGATGATCGTCTTATGATCTTCGTTTCTTAAACGCTCAAGTTCCTGCCAAATCGATTGTTTCAGCAAAGGGTCTATTCCTACTGTCGGTTCATCCAAAATGAGAATCGCCGGATTTTGGATGAGTGCCGCCGCCAGTGACAGACGGCGTTTCATTCCCCCGGAATAATGCGCAACCCGAACATTCAAGTCATTCGTCAACTGTACGATTTCAGCTGCATATTGAATGCGTTCCCTTCGTTCCTTTTTCGAAAAACGGTATAGCTTCGCAAAAAATTCGAGATTTTCAGCTCCGGTCAGTTCTGTATATAAAGCATCGGACTGTGCCATATAGCCGACATCCATTAACAGTGCTTGATTTGGCACTTCATGATCCAGAACCGTGACTTTACCCGCATCGGGCTTAATCAATCCGACAATCATCTTAATCAAGGTCGTCTTTCCGCAACCGGATGGACCTAATAAGCCAAAAATCCCATTTTTTTCAATACTCAGACTCAATGGCTGAATGACCTTTTTCTGATGAAAACCTTTGGCAATTCCTTCAATGGAAATCGCGTTTTCCAATGTACACACATCCTCCCTCTTTAATTAACACGGTGTTGAGTGTATCATCATTCTAAGGCAGCATTTGGTCTAATACAATCAACACATTTGGAAAAATGTTCAGTGAAGGAGACATTCCATGGCATCGATTCATGAGGATATGGTACAAAAGACGAAAATGCAGATACATTATCATTTCATTGCACTCGTTGAAGCAGAAGGGTTCTCACATGTATCAGTAAAGAAAATTGCAGAGCGCGCCAACATTAATCGGGGCACATTCTATTTGCATTACACAGATAAATATGAATTGATGGATCACTTACAGCAGGAATTGTTAAAAGAACTTCAAACTCGCATTACTGCCATTTTGCCGAAAGAGGCTTTTATGGCTCTTCATCAACAACAGCTTTACCCGCCCTTCATAGAGATTTTTCAATTCATCAGTGAACATGCCCACGCATTGAGGGCCATTCTTGGTGATCAGGGCGATCCTTCTTTTGCCAAAAAAATAAAGCGAGTATTCGGTGAAGTACTGTTGGAGCGTTTGATCAGCCAGCATCCAGCAGCTAAAGATGAAGCATTCCGCATGTATATGCACGCCTTCCTGACATCTGCGATTTTAGGGGTGATTACTGAGTGGCTGGAAAATTGTGAAGAGCAGACGGCGGAAGAAATGGCGAAAATCCATTTTCAAATCTTGAACTTCATCAGCCAATTGCGTACATTCATACAATGAACGAATCATCAAAGGCATGTGCCATCAACATGCCTTTAAACCTGATTAAATTGGCCTCCGCTCCTATATTACCAACGGAAGAGGTTTTCATAGCAAAAAAACTCATTTTTAAATAAATGAGTTTAAAAGCAAAACAAGATATGGATTTTTCGCTCAGCGTTCCCGGATAGAACACAGGGATTTCATAATTGAATAATACCGCTAATGATGTTGGGATTTTAGTTGATTTACCTTAGGGAAAACAATTTTAAAAACGGATTCTTTTTCTTATCCGTTATCCTTAACTCATCCATGATGATTTGATCCTCATGATCGGCTATCCATTTCCTTAGTGCATCTTTATCCTGGCATTGTGTTAAATATGTCTGGCCACCCTTGCCTGTAGCATTAATAACATATCTATTGAACGTTTTCTCCATAATTGCCCGCCTTTTTAATAAAATGTCTTGAATATTTAAATACGAACGCACTGCTTTTTCCTTTATCATTTACAAAAGAAACATAATTTATATATACTATAAATTTTGATTGGCAATAGCATGTTCCGCTTGAAAGTATCTAATAAAGTACATCGGTGCCGGTTATCATAATCGTTTAATCGAACCTATCATAATGTGCTAACTAATATTTGTCAATACGTTTTTAAAATGTAAATGAAACGTAAATTTTCAGTCTTGTTAAAGATATATTTTTTTACGGTTTAGGGTTTACAAATGCCAAATAATAGGAGCGGGATACGTTTGTCAATTTAATGCATTCCGGCCTGAAATCAAGGGAATTGAGTACGGAGGGGGGTTCAATCATTTCGGGTTAATTCTGCCTTGCAGAAGGGATGAGATCAGCCATCGGCTGCACGCTTTTTGTGGCAAAATCGCTGTTCAAACGGAATTCATGACAACAGGTTCCGGCTTTTGCTTTATGGGCCCTGTACCTATTTTGAATGCAGCATCACTTATACATGCAGAAGACCCCCATATGGAGGTCTTCTCGATGAAGTTTATAACGAGCATCCCATGCCCTGGATATGTATGTATTATTTCATCGTACTGATTGCCTGGGCAAGAGTGGACTTTATCGTCACTTTATCAAAAGGAAGTTGAAGCTTAACGGCAGTCATGGCTATTTCCGGCCGAAGTCCTGAAAGGGTTGTTTCAATACCGATCAAATGTAAGGATTCAATCAATTGCGACAGCTGGTGTGCGGATGCACCATCTATTGCATGTACGCCCGATAGGTCAATGAAAAGCCTTGTGACATTTTTTTCAACGCACTTTTGTAAGGTGTTTTCAAGCAAGGTCATGCCCCTTGTCGTGTCAATATTGCCTATCAAGGGAAGCAACGCCATGTTATCTTTAAGGGAAATGATGGGCGTGCTCAATTCATCGATCGTTGCCTGTTGGGCTTTCATGATTTTATTGGCATATCGATGATTCGCTTCAGTAAACCTCTCCATCACTTCACTGAACACCTTCACCACTATCCGGTACCAGGAATTTATTTCTTCCTGTGGATATTGGTCACCATGCAATTTCACAAACCTGTCAATATAATCAAGGTATTGATCTTGCGTTCGAAAAAACTCCCTCAATATAAAATAGATCGGTGTATTTAAATGCTGCTCATCCTGACCGATATCTTCAATCCAATCACCAAGCCGCTTAAAGAATTCCCTCTCCTCCGTAACGAAGACCTGAAAGAAACGCAAATGGAATTCATTATTTTGCTGCTTAAGTTTTTTAATCACTTTGGGATCGGATGAACTATACACACCCGCTTTATCGCCTTTATTCAATGTTGCGTACCAATCATCAGTCAATTGTGCTGCCACGCCCAATAAAAAGGAATATAATTCTTTATTTCTATGCATAAGTTTCTCCACCTATTTTTTATAAAATAGCATTCCAATTGGTCTCAGTAATCAATAAATTGAATGCACTACATACAGAAATCAGCATTGTCAGGCATTGAAAGTTAAACGTTTCATCAGCTAAGGAAAAGCACCGACTCTTCAATACATGGTTTGTCATGACCTGATGCCCAATGCCCCCCTCTTTCCATATACCTTCCCAGCTGTTTTTGAAACCACGCAACCACTGTTTATCAAAAAAAATTTGCAGGAACCTAATCTATTATTCTGGTAAATCTGCGTTCACCCAAAAAGCATTTTATTATTAAAGTTTACCATTTTTATATTTGGTTAACAAATCCCCCCTTTTCTTCAACAAAAAAGGACCTGTTCCCAGATCCTCCGGTAAAACCATCGCATCACCATTTCACCTTACTTTTTCATAAATAAGGCCGTCCATAAACCTTCCACCCCAAACGTTTCATCCGATTGTTCCATTTTCCTCATTTTACGTATTTCCACCACTTCAAATTCCTTGAAAATCATCCTGAGTTTTTCTTCAGTAAAACCTAATCCGCCTTTAAGGCTCCTTTGCCTGTATACCTCCCAATCTGAAAGTTCTGCACCACCCAATATGCCGCCTTCGACAAAACAAGTAATTGAATACAATCCCTTAAGCCTTAGCGCCTTTTTCACCATCTCTAAATAATTGATCCTTCGATGTGGCGCAATATGGTGAAAACAACCTGAATCATACACGAAGTCATATTGCCCTTCCTCAATATCCAAATCAAATATATTCCTTTGAATGAAGTTCACGTTCACTTTCTTTTCTGCCGCTCGTTCTTTTCCCCATTCCAGTCCTGCCTTCGAAAGATCCACCGCATCAACGGAACAGCCCTTTTGAGCAAGGAAAACGGCATTTCTCCCAGGTCCGCACCCAAGCTCAAGAACCTTTCCTGGCCCAATTGACCCTCCATCAAAATATGTAACCAAATTCTCATCAGGGAAATTTTCGAAAAAGGGAACCCCCTTTTCACGGTCTTCATAAAAATCATTCCAGAATGCAGTTGGCTCACGCAATAACGAGTCCAGCATATTCAATAGATCTTCATAGGTATCCCGCCATTTAATTATACTGGTTTCAGCCAGATGCCCCTATTCTTACTCATCGCTACTTTGACCATCTCTTCTATAATGCCGACACCGTACCTTTTGCCAAGAATGTTCAGTTGAGCCAATTTGGATAATGTGGCGTCCATTCCATTAAGACTTCCAGAATGGCATCATTTCCATTACTATTCAATTGGGATAGGGGTCCTTTCATATTTTCCAATTACCACCAAACCAATCTATCAAATCCGCTTACTGATGATTATCTTCCTATACATTCCATTCAGCATGATCGGTCGATCCTCTTCAACTTTCAAATTCTTATCATGTCTAATGAACAAGTCTTCAAACCGCAAGCCAATATCCGTTCCTAAAAATCTAATGATGGGCCGCAGAAGCTTTTTGGGTAGTGATAGCACTTCATCTTTAGAAATAAACTTATCGAATAGTATGATTTTCCCCTCGCCTTTTAAAACCCTGATCATCTCCCGTAGGCATTCATCGGCATTAGGTACGACGGAAAGAATCAAACTTCCTACTATATAGTCAAACGATTCATTATCGAATTCCATATGCTGTGCATCCATCTTGAGAAAATTGATCGATGTATTATCAAATTTCTCCATCGCTTTATTTAGCATATCGGCTGACAGGTCTATCGCAGTTATCTCCAGGTCAAGGTTCTTGATCAACTCCAAATCGGCCCCAGTACCTACGCCCACAAACAGAACCTTTGCATGATCTTGGAAATGCATCTCTTCAAATATTCTTTTCCTGGCATCTAAAAAGAGATGAGAATTGAAGATTTTGTCATAAATCGGCGACCAAACCTTATAAATCACTTTATTCCACGAATTATTCAACATCCCCACCCCCTTGCTTACTTTTTCTATAAAGCATTAAAAATCCCTTCCAAGCGGATATCATATCTGGCTAATTAGTAAGAATGATCTCCATGCGGCGCTTAAATGCAGACATTACACCTGCGCGATTCATTTTAAATATATTACCTTGACTGTCATAGTAATATATCTTAAGATATACCAAAGGAGGTGAGGATTTGGTTCAACGACAACTATCCTCTGACTTGCTTCGAGGACATGTAGATACGATGATTCTAAAACTCCTGCAAAGTGGCGATAAATATGGTTATGAAATCAGCAAACTGATATATATGGATTCGGATGAGCAATATGAAATTAAGGAAGCGACGATGTATTCCAGCTTAAAGCGACTGGAAAAGGACGGATGCATCATCTCTTATTGGGGAGATGCCACACAAGGCGGGAGAAGGAAATATTACAAAATCACCCCGATTGGGGAAGACACATATATCCAAAATAAAAATGACTGGGAGCAGGCCAAGCGAATACTTGAGCGCCTCTTGTAAGAAAGGAAGATGAAATGTGATCGAAAAATTGAATACACATGTTCATAACATTTTTGCCCCGTACAAAAGTGCAAAAACAGCAAAGGAATTGGAAGAAGAACTGCTGCAAAACTTACTGGAAAAATACAATGACCATAGAAGGAATGGTACCAGCGAGCAGGAAGCGTATAAGCTGACTGTGGATTCGATTGGGGAAGTATCAGAGCTCATGGAATCGCTCAATCTGCAATACAATGTGCTTGAGCAGGCGATAAGCATGGACTATTCCAGGCAACGCTTATTGGATTCCGACTTCCGCTCGGTTTCGGTGCATGATGGAAAATTTAATTCCTGCGATTTAAGCCGTTCTGATTTCAGCCATTCCGACCTGACGAACAGCACATTTAAAAGCACTAACTTAAATAATTGCATCTTTGAAAACGCCAATTTAACCAGTACCCTATTTAAAAGCGCAAATTTAAAAGGAGTTACTTTCAAGAACTGCATTTATAATAAAACCCATTTTAAAGGCTGTAATTTATCTGGTCTTATTTTTGATAAGGAAACATTCAAACAAACCATTTTCGAGGGTTCTTCATTGAAAAAGGCATCATTCCGCGATGCCACACTCATCAATGTTCAATTTCGGATGTCGGATTTAAAGAAAATCGACTTTACTGGAGCTTCGATGGATAAACTCACTTACAACTTTTTACATGGAGCTAAGGTTGATCTTAGCGGCGTGACCATCATCTAAAGGAGGACTTTACAATGACTTTACCAATAGCGATTGTCGTATCCACCTCAATCATTTGCGTGACCGTGTTTCTGACTGCGGTCGTTTTAAAAGGAATGAGCATGGGAGAATGATTCAACAAGAACCCTGTGCTAAGACACGAAAAGTCTTAGCACAGGGTTTTTATATGCTTATCATCCAACCGCCCATCCCCCTCTGCATGAACCTTTAGACTTCCACTTCAAATTCTTTAACGTAGACAGCATTCCCTGTGATTTCAATATCGAATGTATCATGGTTTTTGGCAGCCGTAACGCGGACTCTGCCATCCTTCCCGATTTCATGTCCCTGTTCGATTAATAGATGCACCTCATCTTCAAGACCATCCTTTATGTATTTTGCATAATAAGCGCCCATTACACCTGAAGCCGTTCCTGTCACAGGGTCTTCAAGCGTACCTGAAAATGGCGAGGAAAAATGCCGGGCATGCATATGGGCATCACTATCATACGTTTCCAGGCAAAAGGGATGAACTGAAGCTCTTGGCATTTCCTTTAATAATTGCGGAAACAGTTTATTGTTCGCCTTCATCCTTTTGAATGAATCGCGTTCCTTTACCGGAACCAGTAAAGTCCATAAACCTGTACTTCCATAAACGATAGGTAATTCATTTTCAAGATCATCTATATCAAGCCCGAGGGAACTGGCCAAGCTACCCTTATCTCCGCTAAACGCTTCAAACTGTGGCGCGGCCTGCTTCATCGTGATGTATACCTCTTGATCCGCAGTCGTATGGATCTTGATTGGCAATATTCCCGCTCCTGTTTCAATCATCAGCTCATCCTTATCCAGCAATCCCCTTGTCTTCAGCGCATGGATGGTAGCCATTGTCGCATGACCGCAGAGATTCATTTCATGTCCTGGTGTAAAATAACGGATTCTAAGATCCGCAATATCGGACTCCATGGGAAAAGAGGTCTCATTGAACCCCACCTTCAGCGCTATATCCTGCATTTCCTTTTCCGTCAGTCCATCCGCATCTAAAACGACACCAGCCGGATTTCCTTTATTCGGTATACTACTGAACGCATCGTAATGAAAAACCTTTACCATCTTCAAATCTAACATCTCCTATTAAAT
The DNA here is from genome assembly GCF_042886655.1 of Peribacillus sp. NPDC058002. Classification (NCBI taxonomy): domain Bacteria; kingdom Bacillati; phylum Bacillota; class Bacilli; order Caryophanales; family Bacillaceae; genus Peribacillus; species Peribacillus sp. NPDC058002. The sequence goes on from NZ_JBHVQU010000004.1 coordinate 12,601, forward strand.
GAATGGTGCTTCTCTTTAGTAATTCTATATCTCCATCAAAATCCCTTTTTCGTCCTATACTCAGTGAAATGGCCACTGATTTTATCATTTCCCGCCAGAAGATTCCCTCTTCAAGCGTGTGAAGGGCGAGATGAGTGGCTGTTGGCCTAAGCCAAAGTATTCTTTTGAGTAGGCTGGTCTCATCCCGAATCATGTTTAAGATCCGTTTATGTATGGAAGAAATTTGCGACACTCCTGCCGAATGACTGGCTAGCCGAGACCCCACAGACGCTTGCTTTGATGAGGCTTGGCAAAAATCCGGCGGAAAGGGAGCGGATTTTTGAAATAAGCTGGAATGTTTTCAACTAAAAAACTGCAGGAAAACTCGTATTTCTTAGAGTTTTCCTGCAGTCTGAAAAACGACTATCGAGTCCCAAGGGACCATTAATTCATTTGAGATTTATGCCATTTCCACGCACTTTCAATGATTTCTTCCAAATCTATCGATGCTTTCCAACCAAGTTCTTCATATATCTTATTGGCCGAAGCAACCAGGCGGGCGGGATCTCCAGGGCGACGGTCAGCATACTCGATGGTCGGTTTCACTCCCGTGACTTTTTCACAAGTGTCGATTACATCCTTAACCGAAAATCCTTTTCCATTCCCAAGATTGTAGGTGGCCGTATCCTTCTTCCCGGATAATAGGGCTTGAAGCGCGATTATATGAGCTTGGGCTAAATCCGTTACATGGATATAATCACGGATGCAAGTGCCATCTTCTGTGTCATAGTCCGTACCAAACACGGAAATCTTCTCACGTTGCCCTAATAAATGTTGTAAAATGATCGGAATCAAGTGTGTTTCCGGGTCATGGCTTTCACCGATTTCTGCCGATGCATGTGCTCCGGCCGCATTAAAGTAACGCAAGACGACATAATGAAGTCCATATGCTTTTGCGAAGTCTCCTAAGATCTGCTCTACCATCAATTTCGAGCGGCCATATGGATTAATCGGATTGGTTGGCTGATTCTCATCAATCATATCAACATTCGGTATCCCGTATGTAGCTGCCGTTGATGAAAAAATGAAATTCTTAACATCATGCTTGAGCATGGTATTCAACAATGTAAGAGTTGCACCTACATTATTTTCATAGTATTTATAAGGATCTTGGACAGACTCCCCAACCAAGCTATTTGCAGCAAAGTGCATAACGGCTTTAATGGGATACTTAAGGAAAATATCATTCAAGACCGCTTCGTCCCCTAAATTTCCTTCCACCAGGATGGCCTTCGAATCGACCAGCGAACGAAAACCGGTTGATAGATTATCCAGAATGACAACCTCTTCAGTATTCACTAACTCTTTTACAAGATGACTTCCAATATATCCAGCACCGCCAACGACCAAAATCATATAGAATTTCCCCTTTTACTTTAAGCTTAAATGAATCATTGCCAAATCTCGTAATATTTCATTAGTGGGAGGTTTAATGATAAGAACCTCCCTCATTTTATAAGCATTTATTGAAGGTTTCCATGGCCAATCCATTATATTGGGTGTAATCAAACTTCGCTAGTTTAGGATGATCATTACTAACCATGGTAGATAAGCCCTTTTCCAGCCCATCTATACTATTTTCGACAAGTAAACCATATTTGCCGTTTTCCAAAACGGTTCGGTTAGCCACTATATCAGTAGCCATGATTTTCATTCCTAAAGTCATCGCCTCCAATAAAACCATAGGCTGCCCTTCATAATGTGAGGAAAGAACGAAGCAGTCACATTTTTCCATGAACGAAAATGGATTTTCTAGCTGGCCCAGAAGATGAATGGAATGATTTAAGTCCAGCTCATCAACGATTGACTGCAAATCTTCCTTTAATGGGCCTTGTCCTAAAATATACAGTTTACTATTTTTGTGTTTTTCATGAAAGCCTGCGAAAGCATGAATCAAATTATCTTGACCTTTTTCAGGTGATAATCTTCCCATATTGACAAAGTTAAAATCATTTTTATCAGGATACGGAACGAATTGATTATTCACTTCCAATCCATGGACCTCTTGCACGCATAACGCCTGTTTATCGATCCAGCCTATAGATATCCCATCCAATGATATATGGGCATAAGTACCAAGTTGGGTAACCGCTTCTTTATCAAATTCCACGATCCGGCCATTGAAGCTTGGCCCATTTTCCAAGACCATGGCATCTTGCAGCCCATAAGGATTATCCCAAATATTATAATCGCCCAAGTTAATTTCGGCAGTGCCGCGAACTTCCCGTTCTTTTAACAGGATTGGCTCTTCTATGACTTCGAATGCCCCCGTATTTAACCAGCCTATTTTCTTATTATCGATTTCGAAAAGATAATAGCCGCCTTTGTTTGTTCTGTTATACTTTATGATCCTGACGATTTGCCCTTCAAAATCGATTGCCCTGCTCACTCTTTTGGCCTTGTAGTTCGGATAAGCCTTCGTCCAGATTGTATGGTCCTCCGGATTGGTTATTTTTCCGTACTTCTGATTACCCGTGTTTATTTCCTTCAACGTCCTATTTTCAATCTTATCAATGAACTTTTTATTGTTTTTATAGTTCCTGGATATTATATACTTTCTTTTCATCATGATTTGCAGCTTGTCATTTAAGCTCATGTCTTCATTGATTGTACAATGTTCAAGCATGGATAAAGCTGAATTATCTATCCAGCCTATCATTTTATCTTTTACAGATATTCTGCTATAAATCGAATGCTGGGTTTTTGCTTCCTTATCGACTTTTACAATGATCCCTTTAAAATCATGACTGCCAGAGATTTTGTACGTGCCTTCAATCTTATACGGCAACGACCAAATATAGTTCGACCGAGGTTTTACTAACCTTGCAATCTTATCCACTTCTTTTTCATAAATGATGCTGTCCGGCAACAGATCAACAGCTTCTTCACTAATCCAGCCAATGATTTGATTGTTATGGCTGAATTTGTAAAAAGTGTTCTGTTCGGCATGGGCCTTTCTTGAAATCACGATTTCAGCACCTTCAAATCGTTCTTCCAGTGGAAATTGATTGGCATTCGAAATTCCCGGAAGGGCATTCCAAACATGATTATCCTTAACATCCCTTAATATCGCCCTTGCTTTGAAGTTTTCTGTGATCAATGCCTTTTCATCATTTTCGATAACCTCAGATTCATTTGGCACGATTTGAAGGATTTTATCCGGGTTGATCGAATTCATTACATAATCAAACTTATCGTAGTCTGCATACACCAATAGATTCTTTCGGTTTAATTCCATCGTTCCCTCAGAAACACTTACAAGCTTATCAAATCGATTGTATACGGAAAACAGTCCCCTTAGATTGATACGGTGAGGTCTCTTTCCATTAATGATGCGCTCACTATCAGAAAGCAAATCATTATGCATATAACAAACTTTCTTTTTTGCATCTGCAGCCAGCAGATATTTAGCCCAATAATGGCTATAACCGCTAAAATCGATCACAAAATCAAACTTCGTTTTACCGAATAAACGTGCATGCTCTCTAATATAGGCATTTTCCGGGTAAAGCTTCTTCCCTAAGAATCCTCTTTCCCCTCTGTTATGGATGAATTTATCTTTGTAGACTTCCAAAATTTTATACACAGGTAAGCCAGGTTTGAATAGAAAACGCACATTCTTATTAACCTTGCCCATATTTTTCAAAACCTCGTGAGAGTGAGGCGTGGCAGTAAAACAGCTGACATCATATTTCTCATAATCAATATTATTCATTAGATTAAGGAAAGAGGATGTAATTCCGTTATCCCTCAATCCACCTGGATAAATCAATATTTTTTCCTTTGCGGAATCGAGGCCAGTAATTGTGTTCAGCTGTTTCGTAGACTTATTAAAAATATTTTTGACTATTCTCTCTGTTACTTTTCCGTCCTCATGGTTCGTGAATTTCCCTTGCATTTTTTTATATTTATCGGAATATCTCAATTTCACATTTTTAATATCTTTAATGGCCAGTGCCAATTCTTTTGAGTTAAAAAGCATCGGTCCCGGGAGTTCATCATTTTGGAGATATTGACCCCTTTGCTCAGCATAAACGTCCGTATCCCATGTGTAGAACAGAATTGGCTTATCGGTAACAAGGTAATCAAAGAAGATGCTGGAATAGTCCGTGATAAGTAAATCGACTGCAGCAAGCAATTCATTTGTATCCACATGATCAGGTATTAGTCGATCCTTGATTTCCGAATGCTTAGTGGCTTCTTTATAAAGATAAGGGTGCACCTTAATCAATATATTATATTGTTCACCGACTTGACTTTGTAAATCATTCATATCTGCAATAATTTGCAAAAGATCGTTATCCACTTTAGCCAGATTCGTCCCCTTCCAAGTCGGGGCATATAAAATACTTTCCTTGGCATCGCTGATTTTCAAACCTAGAGTCCTAAGATAACCCTTATACTCCCCCGGATTCGTGTTCAGCGTCAAATCGATCCTCGGGTATCCTTCTTCTATAATTTCACCTTTATACAAACCATTCAGTTTATAGCTTTTTGTAAACATATTAGTAGTATGGGCATTAGGGCTCAAGATGAAATCCGCACTCAAGAAGTTCCTGACAACGTTTTGAGAATGAGAAGGGTTACCGGGTATATCAAAGCCCATATTCTTAAGGGGCGTTCCATGCCAGGTATTGATGTAAATTTGCTCGCTTTTAGGGATGAAGAAAGACTGGAATGTGGAGTTATTGATTAAATACTCACTTGTTGCCAGCCATTTTAAATATTCCTTTGAATTGCGTTGAACGAATTGAACATTCGGCATATCCTTATACTTCGCCATTACACCTGAAAGGACATTGAAATCCTGGATGGACCAAATGTGCATGAAATCTTTAAAGTCCTGATTTTCCAGCATATATTTAAACATCGCGTATGGACTGTCAGTCATACTGTTTCCATCACGACTCTCATATAGAATGGTGTTTTTTTGCACACTTGATTTCTCATAATACTTTGCATATTTATTTACACGCTGATGATTTTCCTTTAATAAGAAATTGGCGATAGGCTGTTTAAGGAAATCAGCTTTTCTTTTTATTACCTTCTTATTCACTGAATTGGCATCCCCTTTTATCGATTTATTCACCATTCAAAATTATGTTTGCCGTTCATTAACCCAAAATAACAACTATGAATGATCAATAGTTGGAGATTTTTTAAAATGATTACTCTATTAAATTAATAGTTTATGAATGGGCAGTAAAAGTTTATTTGTCCACTGCCTTATGCAGGTCGAGGATATTTTCCATTACTTTTATGATATCGTCCCTTAAATCGGGACGTTGCAGGGCAAATTCAATGGTCGTTTTCACAAAACCATCAACAACACCGACATCAAAGCGTTTTCCATCAAAATCGTAAGCGAAGACTTTTTGGATTTCATTCAGTTTTTGGATGGCATCCGTTAATTGGATTTCACCTCCGGCTCCTGTTTCCTGCTTGGCCAGGAAATCGAATATTTCCGGAGTCAGGATGTATCTTCCCATGATGGCTAAATTGGATGGTGCCGTTCCTTGTTTTGGTTTTTCGACGAAACGGTTCACTTCGTATCTTCTGCCTTCTTGCATAAGCGGGTCAATAATGCCGTATCTATGTGTTTCGTTCTCATTTACCGGCTGCACTCCAATGATCGACGAACCTGTCGCATCATATTCGTTGATTAATTGACGTATGGAGGGCACATCGCTTTCCACGATATCATCGCCTAAAAGGACGGCAAAAGGCTCATCACCAATAAAATTACGTGCACACCAAACAGCATGTCCGAGGCCTCTCGGTTCTTTTTGCCTAATGTAGTGGATATTAGCTAAATTGGATGGGTATCGCACCTTCTCCAATAAATCGAATTTCCCTTTTTCACTCAAGTTATTCTCAAGTTCATATGCATGATCAAAATGGTCTTCTATCGCTCGCTTATTCTTTCCTGTGACGATGATTATATCTTCAATTCCCGCTTTCACGGCTTCTTCTATAATATATTGAATAGTTGGTTTATCGACTATTGGCAGCATTTCTTTAGGCATTGCCTTCGTTGCGGGCAAAAATCTAGTTCCCAATCCCGCTGCAGGAATAATCGCCTTTTTAACTTTTTTCATACTTTGTAACCCCTTCACATTAAGATAAATCTACAAAAAACACCATTTTTTTCTGAATCATCCTTTTTATAGTAACATAGACTCGTTTATTGTAAATATATTAACAAAAAAAATACCCTTCTTTTGTAAAAACAACCATAATTTTAACTGCCATTCCATGCAATATCCCGCTTTCTACTTGAAAAAAATAAGGCCATTCCTCAATATTTCAGGAAATGGCCTTATTTTTTTTCACTATATGACTACTAGGTCCAAGGACCTGATTATTTAGTTCGACTTATCAATTCATTCGTTTTTAACAAGTCGGGATCTGTTGGAATCAACAGCCTGCCTATAATTCATACATTTCAACGCAAAAAAAATGGACGTCACCACAAGGAGCGACGTCCACTAAATTATTCAGCTTCGGCAACAACGGTAAAGCGTTGGTTGATGTGCTGCGGGTTTTCAATTTCATCAAGTACCGCAAGGGCAAAATCGGCATAACTTACATAGCTTTCACCCTTTGAGTTTACAAGAAGGTTGTCTTTGCCCAATGTATACCCACCTGTTCTATTTCCTTGCGGATCAAAGAAAGCGGAAGGGCTGATGAACGTCCATTGGATGCCAGTGGCATTTTGTAGATCGCCAAGGTTCTTGGATTGATTATAGGCTGTTGCATAGTACTCTTTAGGGAACTCAGGCGTATCCAATACACGGATCGTTTTTGCCTCGTCAACGAAAAGGCTTCCAGCTCCGCCAACAACGATCAGTTTAGTTTGAGGAGCCCCTTTCATGGCCTCAATCAAGATTTTTCCTGCCTCGACATGCAGATGTTCTTTCCCTGGAGCAGCGCCAAATGCATTCACTACCACATCGAATCCATTAATATCTTCAGCTTTCAGATCGAATACGTCTTTTTCCAGTACGGATGCTCCTTGAATTTGGACTTTAGCTTCATCCCTGACAATGGCCGCAACATCATGTCCCCTAGTCAATGCTTCCTTTAAAATCAGACTTCCAGCTTTTCCGCTCGCACCAATAATACCGATTTTCATTTTAAATTCCTCCTATATATTGTTTTTGGAACTTCAATTGTAACTTAATTACTTACATGTAATAATATAAGTTACAGGTTGCTATTTTGTCAACTTTATTATTTAGAGGAGTTCGGAGATATATTCAGTTTCGAAGATATATCGCAGGTTTCGGAGATATATCCTGGTTTTTCGTCGATATTTTGCAGATTTCGGAGATATATCACGGTTTTTTGTCGATATATCGCAGGTTCCGGAGATATATCACGGTTTTTCGTCGATATATCACGGTTTTTCGTCGATATATCACGGTTTTTCGTCGATATATCGCAGCTTTCAAAGATATCTCCTGATTTTTCATCGATATTTTGCTATTTTCGGAGATATATCCTGGTTTTTCGTCGATATATCGCAGGTTTCGAAGATATATCCTGGTTTTTCGTCGATATATTGCAGCTTTCGAAGATATATTTTGGTTTTTCGTCGATATTTTGCTATTTCCTGAGAAATATTCGATTTTTTCGTCAAGATATTGCAGGTTCCGGAGATCTATCCTGATTTTTCGTCGATATATATAAAAAAGCACCATTCATTTTAGAATGGTGCGCTTAAATTAGCTGTTTTTCTTTTTCATTAGCAGTCCCATGCAGATTGTGATGAGAGTAAACGCGATAAAGGCCAAAAACGGGATCGTGATGAATCCTAGCCAATTTATATATTCACCTGAGCAGGGAACACCGCTTTGACACATTTCGAACTGCTTTAATGCTGGGATTTTTTGCAGACTATAGTGATATCCTGACACCAACATGCCCAAAATCGTTAATGGGAGGATGTATCGGTAAACTTTCAGGTCTTGCTCATAAAAGGCACGTCCCAATAAAATAATGAGCGGGTACATCAAGATCCTTTGATACCAACAAAAGGTACAGGGTACATAATGGAGAATCTCACTAAAGTAGAGACTTCCAGCAGTGGCGATGATCGATAGGATCCAAGAAAATAATAGTGGCTTGTTCATCACTATTTCTCCTTCGCTGCATCATCAACCATTTTCTCTAAATCATCAATTGTATTTCCTTCAAACTTCTTGCCATTGACAAATAAGGAAGGAGTTCCGGAAACGCCCAATTCGTCGGCCAAATCCATATCCTTTTTCCATTGGTCCTCGGAATTGCCTGCTTTAAAAGAGGAAACGACTTTTTTCACATCTTTGGCATTTGCGATTTCTTTCAATGCTTCTTCTAGGAATTTGTCCGTAAACACATCTTCCTTTTCATATTTCAGGTCCTCTGGCTGCTTATCGTACAGAAGCTCATGGAATTTCCAAAAGGTATCATTTCCTAATTCCTGATAAACACTTTCCGCAAATTTAGCGGATCTGGTTGAATCGACGTTAATGAACGAATAATTCATGAAATAAAATTGCGCTTTTCCTGTATCAATCAATTCGCTTTGTATGGAAGGAAAGAATTGCTCCTCGAATGTCTTACATACTGGACATTTATAGTCACCAAATTCGACTATTTGGACAGGTGCTGATTTTTCACCCAAATAAGGCTGTGATTTATAATCGATTTCTTTAACGGCTGTATCTTCGTCCTTCCCATTTGCCAAAAATATAAAGCCAATAATGATTACAGCGATTAACCCTATCATCCAAAACGTGAATGCAGAAGATTGTTTTTGATTACCCTTTTTTTTATTAGCCATCATATACCTCCATCACTTGTAGTTGTGTCGATATTTCTTCACCAGCCATAGCGGCCGATTTCGGTTCCCCCCTCCTGTTGCTTTCACCTGTAACTGATTCATTTACACGTTATAATATAAGTTTCACCATGCTGGTTTGTCAATTACACATACTTTTTATTTTTGCCTTTGCAGAAACGGCGTTACTTGACAAGGATACGGTTAATGGATAAATATTATTCTTGCAGGCCATTATAACTTGTAACCACTTGAATTACATGTTAAATAATTTATACTATATAAGAATAGAGATTTTAAAGGAGAGAAAAAAGAGATGTCCATCAGTACCCGCTTTTCCGTAGGAATCCATATATTATCTCTTTTAGAAATAAACAAAGAAGGCGTTAACACTTCTGATTTTATTGCAAAAAGTGTAAACACCAACCCAGCCTTAATCAGATAAATCACCGGCATGCTGAAGAATGCAGGTTTAGTGAACGTTCGTCCGGGTATCGCCGGAGCAACTTTGGCCAAGGAATTGTCGGATATCACTTTGCTTGATGTTTATCAGGCTGTCAACGTTGCCTCGGATAAAGAATTATTTGGAATCCATGAAAATCCTAATCCAGCATGCACTGTTGGAAGAAATATACAAAACACAATAGAGCCCATCTTTTCAGTTGCGGAGCTTGCCTTGGAAAAGGCATTGGGAGTGGTAACGATCGAGGATGTCGTTAGGGGTATTCTGGAAAAGGATAAAACCAAATAGCAAAAAAAAAACACATGAGTCGGACTCATGTGTTTTTTTACCATTATTATTTATACTTAGGAACTTCAATGGTCAATTTATAGGAATCTAGTAAACTATACAAATTATAAATCTGTTTCACTTGTTTTGTTGCCCAGCCAATATCAGTCGCATATTGGTGTGAAGCATATCCATATTTCTCTGCAGCCGTAGGATTCCATCTCATTTTGTAAAGCGTGTCCTGTCCAGCAGAGATATATCCTTTGGCGATGAATTCGGCACCGCCTATGATGGCCGCCTCCGGAGTGAACCAGCCAGCATTATAGGCGTATTGAGCGCCGCTGCTTAGCGCCGTTCCGTCAAATGCTCCCACTCCATACATATTATAGACCGTTTTCCCGTTAACCTTTACGCCAGTCGCTAACGGTGATGTGCCATTCCCGGTCTCCAGCAAAGCATGTGAGATCAGGTAGATTTCATTAACCCCATATTTCTCCCCTGCCGCAGTGAAGGTTGCAGCCTGGCCTTGCAGAATCCCTTTTCCTGAAAGGATTCTATTATTCACTTCAGAAACGTCCATGTTGGTGACTTGAGAGAGCTTGACGAATTGGAATGATTTGATTGGATCATCCACAAAATTATTGGGGTTAAGATTATATTCTATATCTTCCGGACTGGCATTTACCCATGTCTTGTTATAGTCCACCTCATACCAATAATATCCGTCAGAGCCCTTTACTTTTGATTTAATATTCAATGATTGATTATTGCTGACAGGACCGACTACCCAATAATTAGATCCAGCTCCGCCCCTGAGACGCCAACCGGTTCCTTTAACCGTACCTTTTGTAGAATTGATTAAAGTTAATCCATCTTCGCGTATGTAGGTTTTATAATTTTTATCCGTTTGGCCATTTACGGCCATTTGAATTTCAACCATCTTTTCCATCGTAAGATCATATTCTTTATCGATCCTGATTATCGATCCATTCGAACTTCCTGGACCTTCCGGTGCTTTGACCGTTAAATATTGCGTACTGACATATCCCGTTTTTCCATTGGCCGTGACTCTTGACCAGCCATTTGATTCTGAATACACCGTTACCGCCGTATTGTTTACAAGCTTGGTTATAATTGAAGCGGAAGCTGATGCTTGTGACCGCATATTCAGACTGGAGCCATCATTCACATTTACATATTTAACTAACGTGTTTTCTTCTCCGTCCGGATTCTGCTCCGGTAAAGAACCAGGCTTCGTTGCTGATAGATATTGCGAATTGACATAACCTTCTCCGCCATACGCTTTAACTTCTGACCAGCCATTTGATTCCGAGATGACTTCTACCTCTACACCCCTTGCCAATTTCACAATGACGGAAGCACTTTCTGACGGCTTATTCCGCATATTCAGTGAACCTGAGCTGATATTTACATATTTCGTTATCGTTTTTTCAGGTATGGATGGATTGGAGTCCATTTCAGGTTTTGTCGTTGAAAGAAAGTCAGTACTGACATACCCTTCAATCCCATTGGCCTTGATCTTCGCCCAACCTTTGGATTCCGAATAGACCGTCACTTCCGTTCCTTTTGACAGCTTTGCGACTATACTCGCGCTATCTGACCCGCTTTTTCTCATATTGAGCGTTCCTGAGCTGACATTTACATATTTCGTCGTCGTTTTTTCAGGCGTTACTGCCGTTGATCCCGTTCCTGGTTTTGTTGTCGATAGATATTTGGCACTGACATGGCCGTCTTTTCCATTTGCTTTGACTTTGGCCCAGCCATTTGATTCCGAATATACCGTCACTTTTGTTCCTTTTGAAAGCTTTGCGACTATGTTCGCACTTTCCGATCCGCTTTTTCTCATATTGAGCGTTCCAGAGCTTACGTTTACATATTTTGTTGTCGTTTTTTCAGGCGTTACTGTCGTTGATCCCGCTCCTGGCTTTGCCGTCGATAGATATTTGGTGCTGACATATCCGTCCTTTCCATTGGCTTTGACTTTCGCCCAGCCATTAGCTTCCGAATATACCGTCACTTTCGTCCCTTTTGAAAGGATGGCGACTACGCTAGCGGTAGCTTTTCCGCTTTTCCGCATATTCAGTGAACCCGTGCTCACATTCACATATTTCGTTGCCG
>NZ_JBHVQU010000004.1:24431-66592 GCF_042886655.1 Peribacillus sp. NPDC058002
TTGGCTTTGATCTTCGCCCAGCCTTTGGACTCCGAATACACCGTTACCTGTGTGCCTCTTGTCAGCTTTGCGACTAGGCTGGCACTATCTATCCCGCTTTTCCGCATATTCAGTGAACCCGTGCTCACATTCACATATTTCGTTGCCGTTTTAGCCGTTACCTCAGCTTTGGTCACCGTTCCTGGTTTCGTTGATGATAGATACTTCGCACTGACATATCCTTCTTTTCCATTGGCTTTGATCTTCGCCCAGCCTTTGGACTCCGAATACACCGTTACCTGTGTGCCATTTGCCAGCTTTGCAACTATGCTTGCATCCTCCGCCCCGTTTTTTCTCATATTGAGCGAACCGGAACTTACATGTACAAACATGACGTCTCCTATATTCGCCTGTTCCGCATGTAGTGGAGCTGCAGATATTTTTTCTTCGAAAGCAACGGTAGACAACACTGCAAAACAAAAAGTTGGTATAATTAATTTCTTCATCTCATTCTCCCTACTAAAGAATTATATTTCTAACATTTATTTAAATATCGGTTAAAATAAGTATAATAATATAGGCATATATGCTCATTCGTCTAAAATATATCATATTCCGTTAGAACTACAGGGAGATAAAGGAGATTGTAATATAATAGTAAACTAAGATACATTTAAGTAATAAAATAGAAACATTTGCAATGATGGGTATGTATCTGGCAAACAAATGATCAATATAAAGTATATTGATATAATTACTGACCACTCAAATTAATGCTTTTGAGACGAGCATCTTCCTTCCTTTACTGAATATATATAAAGGGTGGGCACACGCTCCTTATATTTGACGGATTGAGGCAATAACCTATATAATTACTGTATATAACTTATAAGAATCCTTCTGTTAAGGGGAGTAGCTATACAATAAAGTCGTCAGTACAGGATTGAATCCTCGGCTTTATTGGCAACTGATTTTAGTTGTTTGCAAGACCTTGCCGATTATTTGGTGAGGTCTTTTGATTTTTAAAAGACGGTATGACCAATAATCGGTTATACCGTCTTTTTTGATTCGAAAAATTGCACAATAGAGGTGAAAAGTATGCAGAACTATAATGAGTTAGCTCAAAGCGTTAAGATTTCCGATGATAAAAAGCATATATTGCTTGATGCCGACCCATCTTTATCACTTATCGGAAAAGGCCGAAGCGCATATGTATTCAAAATACATTCCACCAATAAGGCACTTAAAGTGTTTTTCCCGGATCATACTCACACAGCTAAAGTTGAAGCTGAAATATACAAAACCGTCCAATCCATCGAATACTATCCAACCCTATATGATGCGGGGGTAAATTACCTTGTTATAGATCACATTGAAGGCAACACTCTTTTTGAATGCTTAACATTGGGAATCCCGATAACGGAAGAAAACATCGCGGAGATAGACCATGCCCTGCAATTGGCAAGGAAAGAAGGATTGAACCCTTCGGATATCCATTTACGAAACATCTTCATCACCTCCGAAAAAAAGGTGAAGATCATTGACGTTGCAAGGTTTAAGCAAGTGAAATCCTGTAATCAGTGGCACGACTTGAAAAGTGCATTTCACCTTTTCTATTCGAAGTCATTTTTTCCGAAGAAGATTCCCAGCTTCATACTGAATTCCATTGCAGCGATTTATAAAAAGAGATTTCTGCCCATCTGATCCTTACCATAAAAAAATCACATTGGAGGCATATATGAAAAAAATAATGACCATTGCTCTACTGTCCATACTTACATTAAGCGGATGCTCAGCTTTAGAAGAAGTCAATTCATCATTGGAGTATGCAGATCATGCGACGGAGTATGTAAATACCGTTAAGGAATTTGCCAATGAGGTGCCTGCATTGTCACAGGACGCCGTAACGAATGGCGAAGCAAGAGCAAATCTTGAAAAAGAACTGGAATTGATGAAAACGGAAATTGAAGAATTCAATGCAATGGAACCACCCCAAATCGCTGAAGGCATCCATGAGAAGATCGTCAGCTCGAATCAACAGCTTTCAGATGGAATTGAATTATATCTGAATAATATTGAAAATGGCCAAATTGACCCTAAGGCATTGGAAGATTCAGAGATAATGAATTCAATCGATACTATAACAGGATTGGCAAAACAAATTGAAGAATTGGGGAATTAAGCATCCTGCAATGAATAAAAAAGAATCACTTGAAACAAATTATTGACATGAAACCAAAAGGTTTTATATAATCAACAAAGCGAAACCAATTGGTTACATATTTCAATTAAAAAGGAGAATCAGTATGGAAAATCAACATACACTACAGGACATCAAGAAGACAGTTATTCTTGAAGCCCCTATCCAACAAGTTTGGGATACAGTTTCGACTGCAGAGGGCATAGCTTCATGGTTCATGCCAAATGATTTTCAACCGAAAGTGGGACATGAGTTCCATATGCAATCACCTTTTGGTCCATCTCCTTGTAAGGTGACGGAGTTAGATGCTCCTCATCGTCTTTCATTCAGTTGGGATACGGACGGTTGGTTCATTTCCTTCATTTTAAAAGAACTGGACGGCAAAACGGAGTTCACCCTTATTCATGGTGGTTGGAAAGAGCCTGAAACGATTCTTCCGAAACCGAATGAAAAAAGCTCAGTGATTCGCGAGAGAATGGATCATGGCTGGGAACAGATTGTTCATGCAAAACTTAAAAAGGTTGTTGAGGGCTAAGTGTCTGCAGCAGAAAAACATGATGTATTTCAGGCTATCGCCGACCCAACCCGCCGAAAGGTCCTGCAATTGCTTGCTGAAGGGGATTTACCCATTTCAGAAATCACTTCTCACTTTTCCATGAGCCGTACAGCGATTGCCAAGCATCTTCATATCCTTTCTGAAGCTGAATTGGTCAGTGGCCGGAAGGTAGGCAGACAGAAACGCTTTCGGCTTCAGCCAGAACCTTTAGCGGAATTGAAACAGTGGCTTTCTTTTTACGATCAATTCTGGGATAACAAATTATCCATCCTTAAACATGTGATTGAACATTCAGGGGAAAATGGATTGAAAGTCATCGATAAAGAAAAGGACATGGATGAACCTTAATGAAGAAAAACCCCCGGCTCATTGCACCGGGGGTTTTTTCCATTAGTTTATGCTTCCATCTCCAAATTGTGTGCTTTGCGCTTCTTGATGACCATCGTTAGCAATAGCAGTAGATTGAAGACAATGATGCATCCAGTAAGGAATACTATACTCGTTGTCAATGCATCAGCTCCCAGGCTCGTGCTCATCGCCTGACGGAAGCCCATGACAGAGTATGTCATTGGTATGAACGGGTGAACATGACTGAAGAAGTTATTGGTCAGTTCCACAGGGAACATTCCTCCGCTTGCACCTAGCTGTAATACAAGGAATATCATCGCCAATAAACGACCCGGATTTCCAAATCCTACGGTCAAGAAGGTGACGATGAACATGAAGGTAAGGGAAGTCAGTATGGAAACCCCAATGAATTGCCCCATGTTCTCGACCTGTAAATCCATTCCCCAAATCATGATCGCATCCAACACTAATGCTGAAAGCGTCGCTTGGATAAACAGGACCGTAAATTTACTGAACCACCATGCCACTCCTGAAGTAGGCCTTGTGGAAGGCAAGCCTGTCGGGAATCCCATATTGAAAGCAATCGCTCCTACAAATAAGCCAAGAGACAATACATAAGGAGCCAGTGCATGACCATAATTCGGCACGTCACTGCTTTTTTGTTCTTTAACCTGTGTCGGTTCGGCAATCATGCTGTAATTATCATCGGTTGTTTTGTTTTCACTTATTTCTTCTGCTCCATCACCGAGTTTTTCCGAAAGTTCGACCGTTCCATCTTTAAGTGAGGATATGCCATCACCCAATTTTCCGGATCCTTCAGCAAGTGCCGAGGAACCTTCATTGATCTTACCTGCCCCATCGGCAAGCTGGATGACTCCATTGCTTAAAGTAGGCAGATTGCTTGCCAATTGTTCAGTGCCCTTAACAAGTGCTGATGAGCCATCATTCAAGGCAGCTGAGTTGGCATTCAGTTCATTGGCCCCGCTAGCAAGTTTGCTTGCTCCTTCGCCAACTTGGCTAACACCGAACGCATATTTCTCAAGACCATCCCCAAAGGAGGTTGACCCTGCTTGAAGTTGTGAAACTCCATCTACCAACTGACCAGATCCCTCAGTTAGTTTTGATAGACCATTATTCAACGAGGAACCGCCTTGTGCTAGCTGGTTGATCCCCTTCACTAATTCTGGTGTCCGTTCATTTAAACTTTGTGTTGCCGCCGTTAATTGATTGCTGCCTTCTACAGCCTCATTCAAGCCGCCATTTAAATGGGTTGCACCAGGAATCAATTGTTCTTCAAGTGCGTTCCTTATTGCCGTATATCCGTTTAACGCTGAAACGGCGTTTGGATTGACTTTATTCACCGCATTATTTAAATTGGCCACTTGTTCTGGAAGCTGGCCTAATCCATTCAATACAGGCATTACATTATCCTTCAATTGCGTTGATAAGTCGGATACACTTCCGGCAAGAGTCGAGGCGATTTGTTTTTGTGCCTCCGCTTGGTTTTGAAGTTCATTTTGAATGGCTCCGATTAATTCGGATTGTTGTTCACTTGTCATGCCTTTGAATGCTTCCGTGTTTTGAACGGCATTGATCGTGCTCTGACCATTATTCGCAATGGTTGATTGAAGTTCCGTTAAGGCCGCTTGACTGTTATTGAGGTCTTCAGTAATGCTAGATACGGTACCGGACGCGCTGCTTCCTGCAGGAATCGCTTCTTGCAATTGATTTACACCGCTTTGAATGCTTGTCAGTCCTTGCTTAAGCTGACTCATCTGTTCTTCTGCGGGCAATTGGCCATCCATTTTTTTCAGGCCGTCATTTAACGCTTGGCTTCCTTCTGCCAGTTTATTGATTCCTTCATTTAAACTTTGCTGACCTGATGCCAATTTTGGAATTCCTGTCGATTGGTCCGTCAGCTGGCCTGCATTTTGTGATAATTGATTCAACCCATCATTCAAATTCGCACTGCCTGTTTGCGCTTGTGCCAATCCCGTATTTAAAGTTTGCGCTCCTGGAACCACTTTGGCGAGCCCAGTGGAAAGTTGGGATGAACCTTGTAAAAGTGCTTCACTATTATTAGTTAATTCCCCTGTGCCTGATGCAAGTTCGTCCGCACCCTTTTGCAACTGGCCGACACCGGAAGTATATTGTGATATCCCCTTATTTAAATCCGACGCGCCACTTTCAAGCTTGTTGGCTCCTTCCATAAACTCGCCGACGCCGATTTGAAGTTTATTCGCTCCATCTTTGAAAGTTAATGTGCTTGAAGCTAATTTATTCAGATTTGCCGTCACTTCTTTGTTTCCATCATGCAGTTCTTTTGCGCCATCATCCAGTTTTGATGCCCCATCTGCTGCATCATTGAATCCCTCTCCGATTTTATCAAGCTGGGAGAAAATCGCTTCTGCATATTCTTTTGTGACACTTTCGGCAATTTCCGTTTTCAAATTATTCGCTGCCTGTTTTCCGACCGTTTCAGAAACGAAACTGCGCCCTGGATTCACGTCATACGTCAAATTCATTTTTTTTGGCTTATCATCCATGACGGTTGCAGCATTTTTCGAAAAGTCCTCAGGAATGGTAACGACCATATAATATGTACCATCATCAAATCCTTTTTTCGCCGCTTTTTCCGTTACGAAATGCCATTCTAAATCATCATTGTCCTTTAAGTTCTCGATTAGCTCATTACCGACTGATAAGGTTTTACCCTCATATTCCGCCTTCACATCCTTATTCACGACTGCAACAGGCAATTTGCCTGTCTTTCCGTATGGATTCCAAGCGGAACTAAGAAATAACCCCCCATAAATAATCGGGACGAACAGTAAAACGATCGCGACACCGACCAGTTTTCGATTTGTTAGGAAAAGCTTCCATTCTTGTTTAAGCATGTTCACTTCTTTTCACCTTTCTTTTCACGCAGTACATCACTCAATGACGTTGAATTCCAATTAAGAGTCGGTATATCCGTGGTGCCAAAGCTTTCTTTCAGCAAATCTGCCACTGTTTGGCTGGAAAAGAACTCTATCAAAAGTTGATCCGCCCGGGAAAACATCCGACGAAGGACATCCATCCCCTTCTCTGCATACTCTCCATCTTTAAACGCTTTTTCTATAAGTCCCGTATCCGGAAACATCGAAATCGGGCCTTCCATCGCCTCAATAATTTCAAGGTTTTTAATCTTATCTACACTTTTGGCAAGAGTAAGGCCGCCATTATTACCAGGAACGGAAGTGATTATCTGCTTAACGACCAGTTTTCTTATGATTTTTTTCAAATAAGAAGGAGACACCTCCAATCGCCTGCTGATCTCATTAGACGAAAGCGGTACATTTTTATCCTGGGTGGAGAGGATAACAATGATGCATATAGCTTGCTCGACCCCTTTTGTTAATTGCAAATCAGTTCACCTCTTTCAGTATCTATGTGGATGTTTGATATCCATAATGGATATTCGGTATCTATAATTAAAACCCGTTTCATCTTAGAAATCAAGTTAATTCTAGAAAAAATTTCTAAAAAAAAGATGAACCCCTTATGACAGCATGATAAGGGGTTCACCTTTCAAGGTTTTTATAGGTCATTTAGAAATTCATTGACCGCTTCTGGAGTTTTAGCATTTGCACTGTGCAGATGTGCAATCTTTTCCCCATTCTTAAATACTAATAGTGATGGAATTCCCATTACCGTTTGCTCTTCAGAAATCTCGGGGAACTCGTCACGATCGATTGTAAACCACTGTTTATCTTGATGTTCTTGAGTGATTTCATCGATGAACATGTCTAAACGTTTGCAGTCTGGACACCATGTTGTCGTAAAAATCCCGACCGTCAGTCCCTCTTGATTGATTTGTTTACGGTATTCTTGTTCAGTATCGATATTTTTCATGATCGTCTCCTCTGGTCTTTCTTATCATCATACATTAATCCATGGATTAATGTACCCAAGGATTAATATATAATTAATTCCTTTACAGCACAAACGGTTTATCCTGGATCCATCCAACTCTTGCACGGTTCATGTACCTTTTCTATGCTTTGGGCAAAGCCGCATTTTCCTGGAGTCCCAATCTCTCGTTTATGAAAGAGGAAACCCTTGAAATGAACTCCTTATTTTCATCAATGAAAAGATAATGACAGCTTTTTACAAAAATGATCAATTCACTGTCAGGAATCTTTTCGGCGATGAGAATGGATGCCTCAATAGGAGTGATCCAATCATGACGGCCGCCTGCCACTAATGTTGGACACGGTATTTGATCCAGCTGGTCCACTAAATCAAATGTTTTCAAAAACTTGGCCCCTTCATTAGCCGCTTCCCAATTAAAGTTCGATTTCTTCTTTCTCATCATCTCTTTTTCCGCTTCAGTTCTTACTTTTCCCCTTGATGAGTAAAAATAGAGCGGTTCCATGACTATACTGAATTCAGCCATAAGCTGTTTTTCCATAGCCCCGTCAAATAGAAGTTTTGCCATCCTTTTTTGATCATCCGTACCGGTTTCCTCTATTTTCACCAGCGCCTCTTCTCCAAAGATGTGGCTTGGTGAAGTTGCGATCAGAAGAAGGGCAGCCACACTGTCCGGATACCGAATGGCGTACTTTTGTGCAACCATCCCCCCGTAAGAATGGCCCAATACAATAACCTTTCCCAACCCTAAATAGTTCCGGATCGCCTCTAGATCCTCCACGTTATTCTCCAGGTTATATGTTGATTTCGGACCGCGTTCAGAACGGCCGCAACCGCGCTGATCAATGTAAACCAACTGCATCGATGCCGAAAGCGGCGTCAGGAATGGTTTAAATCCAATATGCTCGCCCCCAGGTCCTCCATGAATGACGAAACAGACCGGCTTCTTTCTCCATGAATTCCCTTCAGGCACCAATTCCGCCCCTTCCACATCGAAATATATCCTTGTTCCGTTAACTTTAGCAAACATCATGGCCCTCCTCTTTTACATCCTCTTTTTATTATCAAGCAGCTTCCCATTCACCTTTATTATCCTTGGAAAGTTTCCTTGTAATAAGACTGACGCCAATCATTACAATCACATTTATGAGGAGAGCGACAAGACCAATGTTCAAATCTTTAATGGCTTGCGGCAATCCCGGGAAAAGTGTCCCAATTGTAGCGCTTGTTATGGTTGTATACCCAACAGTGGCTAAACCGGCAATGATGCCTGCTGACGCACCCTCTTTCGTCACGAAGTTACTTTGCAGGAGACTGGCGATGAAAGATGGGAATAATTGAGTCACCATGCTGTATCCCATCAATAAAAGGGCCACGATCGTATTTCCTCCAGTCAAAGTAAAATACACGGCAATGAGAGCAAGAACAGGTACAAGCAACTTGGCAATCGTCGTGATTTGTTTATCCGAGGCGGAAGGAGAAAAATGCTGATACACGTTTTTGGCAAGCAAAGTCGCTGAACTCATTAAAATCATCGAGCCAGGAACAAGGGCGGTCAATAGGCCCGCTGCCCCGATAACCCCCACAAACCAAGGATCGAAGGTATTGATCGAAAGCTTCAATAACGCAAGATCCATATCCGATCCTTGCAACCCAGGAACTTTAATGATGGCGGCATAGCCGACAAAGATCGCACCGACGGATAATGCTCCGTAAAGCGGAAGAATGAATGCATTTTTACGGAATGTCTTGGCACTTTTAGCTGTATATGCAGAACCGAATGTTTGCGGCCACATATAGAAACCTAACGTCGTCAAGATGATCGTGGATATAAACCATGAAGCACTCATCCCCATATCGGGCAGTGTCAGGAAATCAGGCTTGACGGCATCGACTGCTTCGAACATCGGCTGGATTCCGCCAAAATAATGAAGCGGAATGTAAATCCCTAAAAATAACGCGACCAAAGCGATCATGATGTCTTTGAGAACTGCTGTCCAAACCGATCCATGGATACCCGAAATCATCACATAAGCCGTAACTGAAACAGCTCCGATCCAAACGGCAACCGTCGGGGAAATCGAGCCATATGAAGTAGTCGAAACGATGATGCCCAGACCCTTTAATTGCAGAACCAAAAACGGTACCAGGGCCAAAACACCGACGATTGAAACAAGTACCCCCAATAACGGGCTTTTGTACTTTTTAACATAAAAGTCTGCTTGTGAAATGAGCTTGTGTTTATTTCCGTAGCTCCAAATGGCAGGATAAATCCAATAAGAAAACAGGTAGCCCAATGCTGCGAACGCCGTTCCGTACAATGCCGGACCGCCTATGCCATATGCCCATCCGCTGGAGCCCAGGAAAGTGGAGGTGGAATAGATTTCTCCCGCCAGTAATATCATGATGATGAAAGGGCCGAATCCGCGTCCGCCGACTGTCCATTGTTCAAGGTCCATGTCCTTGCCTTTTCTTGCCCTAATCCCTAAATAGAGTGACAGCAACAGGAAACTGAAAATAATGATGATCGCTATATTCATTTCTCTTCCCTCTCTTTATTCTTGGGATCTAGCATATAAATGATAAAAACGACTAAAGCGGTAAAGATCAGCCACGAAAAGTTCCAGAAAAAGAATAGCGGCATGCCAAGAATGTACGGCTCGATACGATTAGCCCAAAAAGGCCCGCCAAGTATGGCGATTACAGGAATTAAAGAAAGAAAATAAATTAGTTTCATGAGATTCTCCTTGTCTAATGATATGAACTGAATGTGGTGACACGAACATTGATAACTTTGATTCATCACCTGCAAAGCAATCGTGATGAGGTGCGGAGCCGCCGCAGTTTCATAGTCCCCCTTTCTTCCGTCGTCAATATGTGATATTACTTTTAATCTAGCAATCCGCATGCCAATATTGGAATTTTCAGAAATATGGGTTATATATCAAGGAAATTAGTTTCACAAAACTTATGATTGAGGATAAATCAACGTGCTGTTGATGGGGGTATCCTTTTTAATGAGTAAAAAAATTTTTACAAGTAAAAATTTTTTTCATCCCTTAAAGGGAATAAGAGTCTCTACCATTTTTTATTTATAATCGTTCCAGGTGATTTCAGAAATCCGCTTCCTTTCCGCCGACTGTCTGGAGAGGAAATCAACGACCCAGTCATAATCACCGTCGGAATGAGACCATCCTGAGCCCCCTTTTTAGACAAAAGGGTTTCAATCTAAAGTGTTAAACATCGTTGATTGGAACGGAAGGCACGAGACTCCTGCGGGAAATGCGAGTCAATGGGAGACCCCACAGGCGCAAAACGCAGAGGAGGCTCCCGGACCGCCCGCGGAAAGCGAAGGCCTGGAGTGGAAATCATGTAGTACCACCAGGTCTCGTTTAAAAATCATGGTTTGCAATTTTTCGACCGTCCGCGCCTCATGGTCTGGGGTGTCACTTACGAACACCTTTGGTAAACAAACTGAAAAAAGCCACTATCCAGTGGCTTTTTTCACATCATTCATATTGGGAGAGTAAGTTGCCAGGAAACACCAAATTTATCAGATATCCATCCGAACTTCTTACTAAAGGAATAATCACCCAATGGCATAAGCTCTTGTCCGCCATCAGCTAAGCTCGAATAAAGCCTGTCAATTTCCTCTTCACTATCACATGTAAGGAATATTGAAAACGAAGGCGTAAACGTAAATTGATGCTTAACATTGCTATCGATGCACATAAATTCCTGATCTTTCAAGGTAAAGGTAGCCTGCATGACACTCCCCTCTGTACCTGATTCATTGGCACCATACCGTACCATGCTGGTTATTTTCGATCCTTCGATTAAAGATGTGTAATAATTCATTGCTTCTTCCGCATTTCCTTCGAACATCAAGAAAGGTGTGACTTTCATCATTCTCATCAAACTCCTGTTCTTCTTTAATTAAGCTTCTTCATTGAATCACGGCGCCCACCAGTTACCTGAAGCCACGATCATTGTCTGTAATTTTATCGTATTGGCAAAATAGTCATCATCGTCTTGTTTCTGTATCGTCCTATCCCATAATTCGTTGATCCATTGCTGGTTGGAGGAATCAACCATGGCACTCACCATGAATGGAGCAACGAAGGTTGTACTATTCCCTTCTTCCACGGCTTTTCCGCTCAGCGTATAGCCGGATTGGATATTTTCAGGATTGCCATCCGTTTCCGCTTTAATCCAATCATTCATCCTCTTCAATTGCGGCAGGGCTCGTTCATCACCAGTCAGTAAGTAATCGAGTGTATAGCGCCAAGGGGTCCTGCTGCTGTTCCAGCTGTAATTGCCGTCATTCTCCCCTTCTAAAAAATCAGCATGAGCCGGCTGATATTCTCCCCTGGATTGTACAATGAAGTCCGGCATGAGACCAGTATTGCCGCTTTTCTCCTTATAAATCGAATGAATGATCGCATAAGCCTTATCCGTTACATCTTTCCATTCATCAGTCCCGGTTGCCGCCTCAAATGACTTAAAATGATTGAGAAGAAGGTCAGATGAACGAGTCGATTGTCCGTATACCTTATCTTTATCTTCCGCCCAGTCCCCTAGCTTGACCAAGGACTGCGACGGATTTATCTCATTCGACATGATCGCAGCCAAGATGTCCTTTGCACTGGCAAGATAGTCGATTTCCCCTTCACTTCCCCACTGGCGATCGGCCAATAACAACGAATAGGCGATATCCATATCGCCATCAGTTGCTGAATCGGCATCCCCTGGCGTATTGATGATTTTACCCGACTTATCCTTAACTTGCTGCCATGCCATTAAGGAAGGGTCATTATCACTTCCATGGGCTTTATAAAAACGATAAAGACCATCGAAGTACTGCTTGTCTTGGCTGCCTGCCATGATTGCCGTTATCATCATCCCATAACCGTGCGCTTCAGAGACGGTCACTGCATTCTTGGGCTCTGCATATCCTTTATCATTGTAAAAAATATAATATTGATCACTTTCAGCAGCTGGCTGCTTAAGATATTCATTTTTCCAGGCTTTATAAAAATTCGCTACGCCAGCATCCAACTCCTCCTGTGAAACATTGTCAGGCTTTATCGTACCCGCTTGATAGACTGTATGCTGAGGAAATGCTTTTTTACCGACAAGCTCTTTCTGTTTGGTTTGAGGTACCCATGCTATCGAGGCAATGACCCCTAGAACAATCACGCCCAATGCTATCAATAAACTTCTTTTTTTCATGGCTGGCTCCTTGAGTTATGCTGCAGTATTCACTGCTATTGTATGTTCGGCTAGGAACATAAAAATGGTGCTGCTAAAATATATGTTATCAATTCTTCCTCTATTAAACATAACTTTTCTTATGTAATTGCACTATATCATAAGTTTTTTGGATATTTATGTTATTATAAACGTCAAATTCTGTGTGTTTCTATTTATTTTAAAAAAGGAGTGTATTAATGAAAAGAGTCTGCAATCAGTGCCAAACTGAAATGATAAATGATTGCAAAGTAAATGTTCAAGGCGGAATGAATGGGATAAAGATTAGTCAAAAGAAAGGGATTTTCAGTAGTGTTTCTGCAAACCCTAAAGCATCCTTATGCCCAAATTGCGGTTATGTAGCTTTCTATATTGATGAGTTTAGAGAATTCACTAATTGAAAATACAAATATATACAGCTAACTGACGTTTGTGAGAATAGTAAGTTAGCAAGTATATATTTATGTTAGGAAGAAATATCAGATTATGCTTTATCATGGCCTTATATAAAGAAAGCTGGTAATAATAGTAACTAGTTCATACTTGAATTGAGTAATAAGATTAAATGGTGGTTTGGATATACATCTATGGGCCGAATGAAGTGTATGACTAAAATATCATTCCACTTTTTTCAATTCCATAACTCCTTTGCCATCCATTGAAATATCCAGTTGCTGATTTATGACTATCGAAAGCGGAAAGATTTCCGAATCTTTATTCGAAAAAATCCACCGCCGTTTCCTTGGACCTAAAAGTAAAAACGAACCTGCTTCGTGTTCCCCCATGAAATTCAATCCATCTTCACATATTTCTTCACCATTCCTTACAGGTACACCATTACTGATCAACTGATTTCCCAAAGCCCTGACTTCATCTGTCGTAATGTTTATTTCACTGATGCACAGGATGTTTTGAGCTGAAAAATACCTAGCCTCGGATTTGGGTGATACGGAATATCTTGATATGAACTCAACAATGTTGCCTGAAGGGTCTGTAAAATAAAAAGCATGTGCATCAGAATAACTGAAATAAACTTCGTCATAATCATCTTCTATAGTCAATTCCACTTTTGATTTCGCCCATGCTTTTGCCGAAGTGAATAAATTGGTTGGAATGTTCAGGGCAAAATGATAAAAAGGCTTTTCTTTGTGATGATATCTTTTAATCTCAAGCACACTTTCCCCTGCCTTCATTTCAAAAACATCATCAGTTTGCGATAATAACTCAAATCCTAACACATCAACATAAAAATCCCGCATTTCTTCCCATGCATGACTATACAAAGTGACCTTATTGATAATCAACGTTCAATCCCCCCATTCCACCTAACAAATATTGTAAAGCAATCCTGTATTTGTGCAAACATTCCGTACTTTTCAAAGTCATATATTCAAATACACGCTGCCCATTTTTACTATGCCAACTCAAAAAGGACCACCAAATTCGGTGGTCCCTCATGTCAGCTCCATTGAGTCATTTTTTCATCTTAAAAGGTTCACTCTTTAATTTTCAGGCCCAGCATGGCTGCAAATACGATCGCTTGGTCCGGGGAAACTTCGCATCCCTTTAAATCTTCCATGGAAACGGTAAGCCTTTGAAATGTAGAACTGCTAATATCAATTCCTTTGAGCGGTGTCCGGGAAAAGTTCACTTCATTTAATCTACATGTTTCGAACTTCACTTTGATGAATTTACACTCATAAAAATCAGCACTTTCCAATGAGCAATGATCGAACTTCACTTGCTTTAAACTGGAATAACCAAAAGCACTTAAATTCAAGTTGCAATTCTCAAAGCAGACATTCCCTAAACTCGCGTCAGACAGGTTAATGCCTAATAGTTTGGACTCTTTGAATTCCACCCGATGAATCGAGCCGCCCATGAAATCGGCATTCGTCAAATCGCAATGATCGAAAATGACATCCGTCAGCTCGATATTCCTGAATGATACTTCGCTGAATGTCACATTTTTAAAAACGACCTGGGATAATACGATTTTGTCCATCTTTTCTCTATCGATCGTACAATTGGTTATCAAACATGAATCCAGATAAGGCTCATCTTGATAATATATTTCCTGAAAGTTCGCTTGAGTTAAGTCTTGAGGGATCTTTGGCTGTTCAATTTTGATTTTGCCTGACATCTTATCACCTTTTCACTTTATTTCTTCAATCACTGGATAACTTTTTTCCAACTGCCTCACACTTCTTTACCGGAAACGGTATGATTTATATTTTAAAGGTCTGAACCGATATGGGTCCACCGCTGGTAATATACTAACCGTAAGCTATATTTCAGTGAAGTTCAATCTAAGAATTTCGCAAAAATGACTATTATTTTTCGTTATTTTGTGTCATCTTCCATCAACATTTTGCAAAAAAAAAAGCTGTTTTCGCATACTTTGTTGCTATTCACCAAGTAGTGCGGTGTGGTTGATTTCCCATCCAGATGCTCGCTTTCCGCGGGGCGGGCGGTGAGCCTCCTCGGCGTAAACGCCTGTGGGGTCTCACCTATCCCGCTGCTCCCGCAGGAGTCTCGCACTTCCGCTCCAATCAACCTTAAATTGTTTCGTTTTAAAAACAACAATCTTTACGAAAAAAGCCAAAAAAAAAGGCTGCCTCATTGGCAGCCTTTTAACTTTAAACTTCAGTATGTAATCCTGTTGGCCTCAGGAAATAATATAGCGCTGCACCTATTACGGCTATCATTCCGCCTACCAGAAAAAATGCTGCAAAGATATTTCCTCCAACAGTCGGGGAATTAGATACAAAACCAGTTGAAAGCAGAAAAAGGACACCCAATCCCAACAGGAAAAGAGCCATTTTTTTAATACTTCTTTTAAATAAGATATATCCCGTAAGTATGATTAAGTACGATGCGGCAAGGACCATAAGAAATGGAAATAGCGGTTTGAATTTAGCGGCATACACGAAATTATCTAAATTCGAAATATCCTTTGCCTCCATCGCCTGAACATCATTTACTTGTGTGAAATGCGTGGAATACTTCCATTCCCAAGGCCTATCCATAATTTCGCTGCCTTCATACCAAGTACAGAACGTAAAAACCATGAAGAAAAATGCAGCGATAATCATTTGCAACAAAGTGTTAAAAGTCAATATCATCTCCTCCATCTGCCATTATACCAATAAATGGTTTGTTTTTAAATATGCCGGTAAAAGCAATATGTAAACAATCACTTTTTCCTGAATAATATAATCTACCCTCTTTTAAGGAGTGTTTGGGAATATGACTATACGTGGAGAAGATCTTCTTCTTTCGGGAGCATGGATACTATTTATTGGTTCACTTATTGATACAACCGGGCAGACCCAGCAAACTTTCACCCACAGCAATCAGGGGAAAGATTTAATCGTAAAAGGAAATGCGATTGAAGCATTCGGAAATTCGTTGCAAGCCATCGGGAGAACTAAGCTGTTAAAACCAGAGAGGGAGCTAGCTCAAATATATACCATCTTCGGTGCTTGGCTTGAGGCTGCTGGTAATAGTACAAATGCAGTTGGAGTAAGTATTGAACTAAATGGTGCTGAGGAAGACGGAACAAAAATAGATGCCCTTGGCAGCGGCGTCCAAGGGCTTGGTGCAGCTTTTGAAGCAGTAGGTGCATTTCTTGAAGAGGATTCATCCTATAGGGAACTTGCGATTATAGGAAATAGCTTCATTTCCTTAGGCTCTTTTTTAGCAGCGATCGGTAATATTTACGTTTTAAACGAAAAAAGTGTAATTGGAGAACAGATTCTATTGATCGGTAGCTGGATTCAAGTTATTGGTGCATTTATATTACTTCATGCTATTACCCTTGAGGTTGAACACATTAAACACGAGGAACACGAGAAAAATCCGAAACATGGAAACGGCAATTCTTATCCCTATTCTTATAATAATTATTCCTACACCTGATAAAGGCGCTAGCTAATGCTAAAGATGGATGTCGTTAGTTCTTATTTATCATAGTGCAGTTGCTATGCCATTTCCCTTCATCTTACCAATTAACGAAAATACTTAAGGTGCCGCCAATTCAACTTTCATCCTATCTGGGCCTTCAGAGTAAACACATAATGTTCCTTCCCACCGGCGAATGGGTACTTGTCAGCATAGAGGATGGTAATTCCTCTGTCCCTTAATTTTCTGGTGATCTCATCAACCTGATGACGGGAGGTGGCGTGAAAGGCTAAATGGTTAAAACCCACTCGTCCCCGATGAAGGGAATGTCAAGATACCTTGTTTCTGCTTGTACAAAAACAATGTACATATCATCCAATCTCCAACTCTTCCCGCTTTCCTTGGAATGACTCATAATTCATTACCAGCCCCAAAAAACAACGCTCCTATTTAAATTTGAAACATTCAGCTCATGAAAATCCCTACAGAACAAAAAAGGGCTGTTGCATTATGCCCTTTTTCCCCGAGCCCTTTATCAATACCAATAAAGGTCTCTATACAACACTTACGCAGGTCCACTTATTTTAAGATTTCGTCATAAAGCTCTCCGCCGCCATTTATTTTGATAATTTTCAGGCGGTTGGAATTTTTGACGAAAACGGTTTTATATTGTTTTTCACCGTTCAGCTCAATAAGGAAGACTCGTTTATCATCGTTATCCGTTTCCTTATTGAAGGTATAGTCTTCGTTGCCGATTTGCTCGATGATTTTGTCATATTCAGGCAAAGAAGACCACTTCT
Source organism: Peribacillus sp. NPDC058002 (assembly GCF_042886655.1). Lineage (NCBI taxonomy): Bacteria > Bacillati > Bacillota > Bacilli > Caryophanales > Bacillaceae > Peribacillus > Peribacillus sp. NPDC058002. The sequence continues at coordinate 41,380 of NZ_JBHVQU010000004.1, forward strand.
CATGTTTAGGATTTGCTTGAGTTTCTGTTTGCGAGGCTTGTTTTTGTTGTTCATTTTCAGTATTGGTTTGATTTTCATCTGATGTTTGTACAGATTTCCCCTTGTTTTCATCCGCTTTGTCATTATTGCATGCAGTTAGCATGGCTGCTGCGGCAAGCAACGCGATCATAGATTTATACATGTTTACATCATCTCCTATTCCTATATTCCCATTCACTTTAACTAAAAACCAAATTTAGCTAATCACTTCAAATCCGAGTGGACAGAAAGGATTTATTTTGCTATTATAGTTACCTAGGGTAACAATTACTAAAGCTAACTATATATTATGTATAAGGGGTGTTTCTGATAGAGACTTACCAAAAGTTCTTTCAGCAACTTTTGCTGCTGTACCGTCCGTTTGAAAATAATCTTAATATCCAGCTGAACAAGCATGATTTACACAGGGCGCAATGGTCCATTTTACATTTCTTATTCAATTATGATTCGGCAACGTTAGTAGAGCTTGCCAATTATCAAAGTGTGGAAAAACCCACGATTACAAGGACCATTACCCGTTTGGAAGAGCTGGGATATGTCGAGCATGTGCCCAGCAAAGATAAACGCGAGAAAAGAATGCGGCTTACGGAACTTGGCTCAAAGATCTACAGTGAAGTCCGTGTGACAATCGATCAATACGAACAGGACATCTTGAAGGGGATTACTGAAGAGGAACAACTCGCAGCCATACGCATCATGGGCGAAATAAGAAATAACATTATAAAGTAAGGAGATAATAACATGGATCAATCCAGAGCCAGACTGTGGACGAAGGACTTTGTCATCGTTTCGTCCATCAATTTTTTCATAACATTAATCTTTTATTTACTGATGGTGACACTTGCCATCTATGCCGTAAATGAATTGGATGCTTCTACAAGCCAAGCCGGACTCATATCGGGTATTTTTATTATCGGGACGTTAATCGGACGTTTGTTCATCGGCCGTTTCATTGATTCAATCGGCCGCAAGAAAACATTATTCATCGGTTTGATCTTTTTCACTTTGACAACCCTTCTATATTTTGTGGACCTTGGAATTGGCTTCCTGCTTGTTAACCGCCTGATCCATGGGATGGCGATGGGGATGGCCAGTACTGCGACGGGAACGATCGTCGCGCAGATCATCCCGGCAACTCGAAAGGGAGAAGGCATCGGCTATTACAGCATGAGCGCGACTCTTGCGACGGCAATCGGTCCTTTCATCGGTCTGTATATGGCTCAACATACAAGCTTCCAAGTTATTTTCAGTTTCTGCCTGGCTTTAGGGGTGCTTTCTTTAATTACTGCATTCTTCCTATATGTCCCGGCATTGAAAGTGGCGGCAAAAGTTACGGAAAGCAAAGGATTCAAGCTTTCCAATTTCATTGAACCTAAGGCACTGCCCATTTCAATCATTACTTTGTTATTGGCATTCTGTTATTCCAGCGTCCTTTCTTTCATCAGCTTCTATGCCATCGAAATCAATCTGGTCAATACAGCAAGCTTCTTCTTTGTCGTTTATGCAGTAGCTGTATTGTTATCGCGTCCTTTCTCAGGACCGTTAATGGACCGGAAAGGATCGAACTTCATTATGTATCCGGCGTTCATGCTTTTCGGGATCGGCTTGCTGCTTTTAAGTATCACAACCAATAGTTTCACTTTACTTGCAGCTGGTTTCCTCATCGGCCTTGGATTCGGTAATATGCAATCAAGCTCGCAGGCGATTGCCGTTAAACTTACACCGCCTCACCGAATGGGGATGGCAACGTCCACCTTCTTTATCATGCTTGATGCAGGACTTGGATTCGGCCCTTATATTCTCGGATTCATCATTCCAGTAACGGGTTATAGCACACTTTATGTCATCCTGGGCGTTGTGGTCATCGCAACCTCCGTCCTTTACTACTTCTTGCACGGCAAGAAGGAACGTGCAGCTAGAGCGAATCTGGCTTCCATTTAAATGATATCAAAAACAGGGATATCCCATTGGGGGATATCCCTGTTTCATTTAAAGCTTTTTATAGGTCCTTATTTTATTTCCAATTCATCAATATAAAGTCCAAAACTTTTGCTGTTCTTTTTATTTATGACTGTTTCACCTTTATATAAAGTCTTTCCAGACTTTAAATCTGTTATCAGAAGTTTGGCAGGCTTGTTTGATCCGCCTTCTTGATTCATTTCGTTTAACAGGAAGTACACACGCCCGTTTTTAAAGGCAGCGGTATATTGTTCTTCCTCATTAGCAGCTATATCCAGCTCCGTATCATTTGTTAACGTTTGACTGCTAAGGTCAAATGTTTTAATGCGATATTTTCCCGATTTCATTTCAACTGTATATAGGTTTTTCCCGTCTGCATATCCTGATCTTGCCATGTCCAGGCTAAGCGGTCCTTTTTTAACCGTTTCTAATTTTTCCGTTTCATAATTATAAGATATCAGCTTGCTTTCTTTTAATTTTTCCTCAAAGGGACCCTCCTCATGATTTACTCCTTTGATTAACGAAATTAATACCATGCTGTTTGGCTGGGAAGGAGCAACATCAATTGGCATTTCAAAATCAACTTGATTAGGGTAAGTAAAGGTTTCAGATAAAAGGGTTTTATCGCTCAAGACTTTTTTATTAGCTAAATCGATCGTATACAGATGAACTTCTTTCGTTTGCTTCTCATTGTTTGAATTCACATCGATCATCGTTAAAACCTGTAGTTTTGAATGGACCAACTGCACATCCCTGACATCAATATTCATGATTCTCTCTTGATGGGGAAGTTCAATTTGGAAAGAAGTTTCTCCTTCGTCTTTCTTCTCCAGTAAACCGATATCAAACTTCGCTTCCATTTTGCCGTTATTCGTAAATTCGCTATTCACCCAAGCGTAAGCCAGAAAATCATCGTCTTCATATAAAGAACTAATGGAATCCTTGCCACGCATAAACGAACGATGTTCTTTTATTAATCTTTCAATTTGATGATCATATCTGTCAGACCATAATGGCCTATCGCTGCCATATGTGGTTCGATTGGATTCAATCGTCAATGGTTCATAAAAATCACCATTTTCAAGTGTTGCTTGTACGATGACCGGATCAAGCTCTTTATCGCTGCCTTCAATCGTCTTGAACGTATACCTTGGAAGGCTGGAAGCGGAGGAAGCTACTTTGACATAATAGGTCCCGATGCTTAAGAGGACAACCAAGCTAATAATGATGCTGCATAAATAACGTTTCACCTTAATTCACTCTCCTTTTTGATTGTTTTTATACGGTAACGCGGTTTTTCAATAACCATGAACCAAGCCAAACTGATAATCCTGTTACGATGATTCCCAATGTGAGCAGAAGACCGAATAATTCATTTGAGTAAAAATGGAAAATTCCACCATTCATTATGAAAACAGGAGCTAAAAACAGCGCAGCAGTAACTCCGCCATACACCAACCCCAATATGATTCCTTTAATGCGGAAACTCCGTTCAAACATGATTGCTGTGAATACGACCGACATGACCATAAGGCCGATCCCATAGGATAGCAGGAATTCTGTGAAGTTGTTTGGAATGATCATTGCCAAAATCGGACTGGTTTTAGTTATAGTAGGAATTGACATTTCATTCAAGAACGCTTCCGGTATTTTTGAATGAAATAGCGCATTTTCCATTGGTAAAATGATGATCTGGAAAGCAACCATTCCTAACACCATCAAGAAGATGGCCGTGGCTTTGGAAAGGTAGATCGATAATCTGGATGCCGGTAACATCAACAGGCGATAAATGAATGTATTTTTTCCAACCCAATCACGGTACCAAATAAGGAAAATGTAAAAAATAAGGGCAACCGCACACAGCGCAATCGGTCCTGCAAAAAAGAGGGTATGGACGATATGGGTAAAATCAATGGCTCCATAATTGGCAACATAAGCGGCTTCCGATAGTTTTTCATTTGATATGATCTCCTTGGCATCATTAAGAAGACTCTTCGTTACGATCAGCACCCCGGCAAATTGCGAAACCAAGGTTATCAACAATAAGCTAAGATAGATTTTACTAAAACGGTTGATTTCAAAGTTGACTAGCTTTATATAACGCATCATGCTTGATACACCTCTCTCATTACATCGACTACCGATTTCCCTTCATCTTCACGCATTTCTTCTGTATTGAACTCTTTAAGGACTGTGCCATTATCCAATAAAATGACCTTGTCGATCAAATGTTCGATATCACCGATTTCATGGGTCGTGATGACGACGCCCCTATCTTCAATAAGGTGGCTCGCAAAGACATCAGCGATTTGCTCGCGGCTGAATATATCGATTCCCGAAAATGGTTCGTCCATCAGCACATAATCCACGTCAAGGGACAGTCCCAGCATCAAGTTAAGCTTAGCCGTATTGCCTTTGGACAATTCCGAAATGCGGCTTTCCTCTTTCAGCTTGAAGAATTCAAGCAATTGAAGGGCCCTTTCCTGATTCCATGAATGATAGAAATCCTCCATGAAAACCATTGCCTGTTTTACCGTCATTTGCGGAAGCATCGTCGGTGCGTCCGGAATGAAGGTGATTTTTTCATAACTATCCTTAGTCATCTTTTGACCATCGATCAGGATTTCCCCTTTATATGGCGTCAAGCCCATGATCGCTTTGAGTGTAGTCGTTTTACCGACACCATTTATCCCAATCAGGCAAGTGACTTCGCCTTTATTCGCGGTGAAGGACACACCGTCCAATATTTTTTTGCGGCCATAATTTTTGGAAACTCGTTTTACCTCGATCATTTACCTTCCTCCTCCCTTATTTCTTCCGAATATTTTTCTTTAACGACACGAAGCAACTCATCGACTGGTACATTAATCGGACGAATCGCGTCGACAAACGTATCGACGGCTGCCAAAATCAATTCCTGCCTCACAGCCTGTAAAATCGTTTCATTCGTCGTAATTTGACTGGGAAAATTTCGTTCAGTATGAATCAAACCCTGTTCCTCCATTTCTTTATATGCTTTTTGAGCGGTATTAGGATTTATGTTCAGTGTAGCCGCCAGCTCTCTTCGGGAGGGAATTTCCTGTCCGGCCACGAATTTGCCTATGGCTATTTGTTCTTTAAAATGCCTAACGACTTGCAGATATACCGGTTCCCTGGTATTTACGTTCATTAAAACCACCCCCTATTTATTTAAAAAAAGTTTGATATGCATAAAGTCTTACGTGTATGTACTAAGTGGTTCATACACCTTATAGATGTACTATACCTGTAATACACTTGAACTGTCAATAATGAATTTCAACAAAATGAAAAGCCCGAATGCGCAGTGCAATCGGGCCTTTTTAAAGGAGATGCTAAAAACTCATTCGAATAGATGATGCAGCAGCCGATCTTTATCTTCAAAAAACTGTTTCATTAGCAAGTAGTGATTGGACTCCTCTAACGTAACCTCATTCATTCCCTCATCTGTAATTTGGAGGATTTTAGCATCCGGGTAGGCCATGATGATCGGGGAATGGGTGGAAATGATGAATTGGGAACCTTGTTGAACAAGCTCATTTATCCTGGCCAGCATCGATATTTGTCTCAATGGCGATAAAGCAGCTTCAGGCTCATCGAGGATATACAATCCATTGCCTTGAAATCGTTCTACAAAAGCTGAAAAAAACGATTCCCCATGAGACTGCTGGTGAAGTGATTTTCCACCGAAGGAATCGATGATTTTCGACCCGAACGATGCCTCCCTATCCAATTCCTCAATATTCGTAGCTAAATTATAAAAGGTTTCCGCCCTAAAGAAAAAATGATCCTTCGGTTTGTACACGCCTTTTTTCAAACGGAGGTACTCGTCCAAATTGGAATGTGAATCATAATTGGAAAAATTGAAATTCAACGTTCCACCTTCCGGATTGAAGCCATACGCAATTGCAATGCCTTCAAGCAAGGTGGACTTCCCCATTCCATTTTCCCCGATAACATAGGTAACACTGGGATGAAAAGCCACTTCTTGAAGGTGCCTGATAACCGGCAGGTCAAGGGGGAAATGGTTATACGAAGATATTCGGTCTCTATTCAGGTAGATGCCCCTGATGTACTGTGAATCATAATCTAGTTTCATTTGTAATCACCTTCTGTAGAATATATTGGGAGCGCTGAAATGTCCATCATTCTTACATTCCACTGCAAACCAAGATGCCATTGATCAATGTTAGATTCTAAATGACCGCCCACTTTGGATGCAATTCAATCACTCCCGCTTCTCTTATCAAGGCAGCCAATTCCTTATCCACATACCGTTGATGTGAATATTCATTGTCCCATAATGAGGCGGCCAGGTATCTCCCGGATTGTCCTTTTCCGATTGCACCAGACAGCATGCCCGGTGTCATCCCTTTGTTCCATATGTTCCTTTTCACCTGCTCAAATCCGGCCTTTTTATCATTTTCAACAGAACAGTCAGCCACCCGAAGTAATTTCCCCTTGCAAAAAAACGCTGTCATGTCTGTTGTTCCTATATTGAATATTTTCTCATGGATATCGACAGAAATATTTGTATATGTACTTCCTTGGTCACTCTTCCCGAATATTTCATCATGCTGATTCTGCATGAAACTTTGATAGGATTGAAGATCTTTCCAAATGGACAGAATGCCTGCTTCATAGAGTTCATTTCTATTCCACCCTCCGATTTGTCCCATGAAACCAGAACAATGGCGCAATTCCCCCCATCTCTCTTGTGCTTTTGAGAATGAACGCTTGTTTTCCTCATTCACTTGGCATTTAATCCACTTCATTAACATGATGATCACCCTTCTCATTCAAGGATGCTGCCCAATGTTTCGCCCTTTCATCACTCTTTTTTATGAAATCATTTTTCCCATTTACATACCCTTTGATATCATCTGAGAATTCCGCTGCCAAGCGCTGCTTCAGCCTGCTATACCTTTGTGCTTCCTCAGGGTGTGCCAGCAAATAATCCCGAAAAGCGAGGTGTCTGGCTATTTCTTCATGTCCTTTTTGAAACATGTGAATATGGTGAGACCTCTCATCCCCGCCTTTAAGAAAAAAACTTCGTCCAGCGATTCCATTCTCACCCCTAGCATCATAACCTATCTCTTCCATCTCTTTATAAAAATCAGCGACACATTCCACATCTTTAACCACTGCCAAAATATCTATTACTGGCTTGGCATGGATTGCAGGTATGGCCGTACTGCCAATATGGTATAAATTTATCATTTCATGCCCGAAAATATCCTGTAATTTTTGGCATTCATCATGAAATAGCTTGGACCACTCTTCCTTAAATGGTACGACTTCGACCTTTCTCATGAAAGCCTCCTTTTAGACGTTCCTGGCAGTTATAATTTTTGTCGTTTTCTGCATTTGCTAATTCTATGACACTTAATATAAATGGTGCTTTTGCTTTCGTGTACCCCACAATATCAGCAGGATGCTTTTGAACTAAGGATAATTTTAATTCCTGATATTGACTTCGTATGTCAGGATAGCTTCTTAGATAGTCCCTGAACGAAAGTTGATTCTTCCACTGTTCACTTCCGTATTTATAGATATGCAAATGGTGTGTTCCCGCTCTCCATTGACCTTTTCTAAAAAAAAGCCTTTCGGGAAACTCCTTATGCAGGACAAATTCATACCCAATCGATTTCAAGGGTTCAATGAACATGTCAGCTTCGGCTAAATGATGGACGCAAGCCATGATGTCCAAAATCGGTTTTGCTCCCAATCCTTTGATGGACGTACTTCCAATATGCTCAACACAAAGGGAATCGTTCTTTAATACCTCCATTATCCTCGCTTTTTCCAGTTGAAATTCACTAACCCAATCAGGATTATACTCTTCGATCTTCACTGTTTTTTCCATATAATCATTCAACTTTTCATGAAATGGCATTGTCAATCATTTTTCATCACGTGACCATTTGACGAGAGGATCCTGCGTGCTCGGCTCATAGTAAGTTCCGACATACACTTTCTCTTTTCCCGTTATTTTATTCGTCCGGATGACTGTATATCTTCCTATATCATAATTTTTGGTAAGATAATATTTCCGGTATGAAAACCCTTTTTCCGGACCGGTTAACTTTTCTTTAGTTTTATACCCTTGGGGCTTATTCAAGCTCTCTTTCACTACACTTTTAATATTCAGCGGCGTGCCATCAAGCTTAACATCACTTCGGAAATTGCCGTTGCTGTTCTCGGTTTTCCCTGACGGCACGGATGCGATTTCGATCGTATCTTGGATTTGTTCCGAGAATGTTTTAGTGACACTGTATGAATAAAGGATATTCATGGAACTTATATTATCTTTCATTTTGCCAGCAAATTCAGGCATGGCAAAATTCAACAAAAAGGTGATCGATATACATACGATTAATAATGTAAGCGAAATTTTCTTCATATTTCCTCTTTCTCAACTATGTATTCTTGTAATTCAAATTGTTCATATTCCTTTGGAATAATCCCCAATTTAGCGATTAATAGAATGGCAAGAAAACTGAAACAGCAAAAACTAGTATTATCACTTGTAATAAATGAATCCGGTATAATACGGGATCCCAATAATGAATTCAAAATATAAGAAAAAAGAAAACCTGAATAAGATAGGCAAACCAGATAGTTTCCAATCAGTAGCCGCTTGTAATGTGCATACTTCGATTTATTTCCTTTTCTGATACTAACTATTTGCCGTATTTGTATTATGAGACCGTATGTGAACGCAATGATCAACATTACAATAATAAAAAAACTAATTATTGCTTCAATCACTTTTTTATCCCCCCTTTAAATAGGTCTAACACTAATAGATATAAGCTTTAGGACGGTTACTATCCGTGGAGAAAGTGATACAACCTTTTGAAGTTCATAATCAGTTGGTTTCCTTATTTCCATGAATGAAAGCATGCTTTCTAAGGACTAGTACATGTTAGTTAAGTAGTTCTATTGCCATTTGAATATTTGTTCTATTAAAAAATATTACTAATACATTTTCTATACTATTTATAAGTATTCTATTGCTTCTATATTCCTTCCCGTTCAAATTTACATAAAAGAATCTTAATATTATGAGGAAACCTAACAACGACCGTTAACCCCATCCATTTCAAATGGCGTTTCTTAAATATGGCTTTCTTGATTTTTCACGTTCACTACTATCGTTCACATCATATACGGATTACGGATGATAAAGTTTCAAAATAAAGGAAGAAATACCAATCTACTTCCCCATAAATTAATTAAAAAGACCACCAAATGGTGGTCTTTTTAATTAATTCATATTATAAAACCCAACTGCTTCCATTGAATGTCCCCTTGGAAATCTATTACCTTCAATATCGATGATTCGTTGTGAAGTTTTCACGTTTATCGGTTCGGTTCCCGTTGTTATAAAGGCTTTTGTAAGGAATCCATATACTTCATAAAACTTTGTTTTTCTTTTTTTTCATGTAACCGCGAATGATCATTCCGGCAATAATGAGAACCGCCACCACTGCGATTGGCTGGATATAGGGCTTGGCCATCTCATTAATCTGTCCCCAATTGCTTCCTAACTTCATCCCGAGGAATACAAAAAGCACAGACCATGGAAGTACGGCAAGTAGCGTATAATTCGTGAATTTTATTAAAGACATTTTAGAAATCCCTGCTGGTATCGAAATAGCATGTCTGACAACCGGAATGAACCTAGCCGTAAAAATGACGCTTGGACCATAGTTAGTAAACCAAGATTCCGCTAGTTCAATATGTTTTTTGTGAATGAATATATACTTTCCATATCGTTCTAAAAATGGTCTTCCCCCATAATATCCGATTAAATAAACAAATATTTGGGCGATGGTTCCTCCAATCGTTCCAGCAATAACCGCCCCAACAAAACTGATGCTACCTTGGGAAACTAAAAAGCCACCATAGGATAATACAATCTCACTTGGAATAATTTCAATCATAAGACCAAGGGTAATTCCAAGGTACCCATAATCCATGAGTGTAAGTAAAATAGTTTGGATAAAGTCGTTCATAATTCAACTTCTCTCTTTCATTTTCGCTTTATTCAAAACGAATCACAAATGTTGTTATTAACTCCCCTTGTTAATGGGCCACTGGCGACAAGGTTAATGGAATGACCCTTAGCTATAAATAACTTTTGACTGATTTGTGAGATAGGATGGCTTATTGACTTGTTTAAGATTAAGAATCAATTTCATAATGCCCACCATTTCCTCAGGGTTTTCCAATTCCATTTCCTTTTGATAAGTTTCGATTGATTTATCCCACTGATCCATTTTTTTATGGTCCTTTAATATATTAAGCATTTGTTTTTCAAATGAGAATTTGCGATTGATTTCAAATACAAGTTTATTGTCTTTTAAATACTGTAGATTAATTTCCTCCTGTCCCGGCAGCATCGAATGGACAAAAATCGGAAGTCTTTTCCGAAGTGCTTCACTAATGGTAACACCACCTGGTTTCGTAACGATTACATCCACTTCTTCATAAAGGTCGTTCATTTCCGATCTTGATGAAATATAAGGTAATGGTTTAATATGAGCTAAATCCCATGTTTTGATCTCATCAAATAGTTTTTTGTTGTTGCCACAAAGTACAAAGTAATCAAAATTGGTTGATTTCTTTAACTCACCAGCTAAATTCAATATCCCGCCAAGGCCACTATTTCCTCCTGAGATTAAAACTTTGGGCCGATCGGTGTTTTTTAAACCACGGGCCTTTTTAGTGATTTCCTCATGCACAGGGATACCTGTCACCATCATACTATGTTTCGGTATTTGATTCTTGCTTAATAGCTTTTCTTTCAATTTTTGACTTGGAATAAAGTGAAAATCAATCCCCTTGCTTCCCCAGACATTATTAATAAAGAAATCTGTATATACGTTGATAATTGGGACATTGCATTTCCCTTTTAATTTTAACTGGCTTAATAGTTGGGAAGGAAATCCGTGTGTACACACAATTAAGTCTGGATTTTCCTCATCTATCAATTGTTCCATTTTCTTCAAGAATATAAGTTGACTCCATTTAAATGGACGTTCCTTTTTCGAGTTAACGTAAAAAAGGTTTTTGTAGGCGAGATTATAGGTTTCAGGTGCATAACGAATCCATTTTAAATATCCGGCCGTTATCATTTTTTCTAAAGAATTATTCGTATAGCTTAACAGATCCACTTTTTTCAAAATGACTCCGTTTGTATGTTTTTTTAACAAATCCATTAAGGCCTCTGCAACTTGATGATGTCCCGACTGCATGCGGAAGAGAGGTAAAAACAAAACCTTCTTCATATATGTCATCCCCTATAGAAATCATTCTTTTAATCGATGGATACGTACCAAGAAAAAAGCCCATTTGTATGTTCAAGATCTTTTTCCCCCTTACAATATATCACTGTTTTTGTAAAAACCTTTCTTTTTAATCAATTTTTAATGATATGTTCATGGTATCATAAGCCCCAGTCCCAAACTTAATAGCCCGATTAGAAAACCAATTATAGAACTGGTTATTCCAATCGGGACGGTAATTTATTCTTTTTTTTTCCTCTTCATATAATTGATAAAAATATATATCAATAAAAAGACTAAAAATACGACACCTAAAAGTGGAACATATTCCGGATTTATATGAAAGGCATTCCCTATATAATACCCTGCCACTATAAAAGGGACAGTCCAGAGAACCGTGCCTAACAGGGAAAGGAGAATAAATTTGAACAGGGGAATACGATTGATTCCTGCGAAATACGGACTGATTTGTCTTATTCCAGGTAAATAAAATCCAAACACGATCGTTTTTTTTGTATTTTTCATATACTTTTTCTGTACTTTCTCCCAGCGATCATTGGTAATGCCCACGTATTTCCCATATTTTTTTATAAATGGATACCCCACGTATTTCCCACATACATAAGCGATAAGCATCCCTATAAAGGCTCCGAGAAATGCACTGAGCACGGCTAAACCAAATGAGAGTTTATTTTGCCCAATCAGGACTCCAATTAGAAATAGAAGAGATTCTTCCGGAGCGGGAATCCCCACAATGCCCATGAATAAAAAAAGAAATATGATTAGATAGCCATATAAGTCAATAAAATGCAGAATACTATCTATGTTCATAAAGTCCCCCCGAATCAGTTATAAGTCTTTTAATGTAATAAATTGTGTTCCCTTTTTTATGGTCTCCTCTAGGTAAACTTCCAAAACTTCAATCATATATCGGGGTGCTTCTTTATCCGCCCCTAAGGTTTCCCCACAGTCATGGAGCAGGAGGATCGAATTTTCCGTTGAGGTTGTCCGCAATTGATTAAGCAGGTCATTCCTGCATGTTTCCACTTTCCAATCTCCGAAAATGTCTGACCACATGATCACTTTATATTTCTTGCTGGCTATTTTCGTGAAAATATTAAAATGGCCCCATGGAGGCCTATAAAAAGTGACTTTTTCATGCGTACATTCCATTATCGCCTTTTCCGTCATACTCAACTGTTCCGATAACTGAAAGGGCGAGAGGATCCAGCTTGAAATATGATCAAAATGATGGATTCCAATTGTATGCCCCTCTTCATGCATCCGTTTAATGATATCAGGGTTATTTTTCACTTTACTTCCCACAACAAAAAACGAACCCTTTATCTCGTACTTTTTTAAAAGATCAAGTAATTGTTCCGTATATTCAGGGTTTGGGCCATCATCAAAAGTAAGGGCTATCCCATTATTCCTCTTGTTTTTTTTGGTAATGCCCAGACTGCATACACGAATAATTACAGTAGGGAAAATCGAATAAATTAGAAATAACAATACTATGATACTCAGACTAATTATCCCTATATGTGTCACTCACAGAACACCTCATTCTTGTATTTAGCAGCAAATTACCTTTTGGGTAAGGATAATACCATTTCTGTTCCAATTCCGGCGATACTGGCTACTTTAATCTCCCCATTATGTTGATTCATTATATTTTTGGCTATCGACAAGCCTAGCCCTGTTCCGCCTGTTTCCCGACTCCTAGCCTTATCCACCCGGTAAAAACGTTCGAAGATATTTTCCATTTCATGCTCAGGAATACCAATCCCATAATCTTTTACCCGAATGACCGTAGAGTATAACTGATTCTCTACATACACATCAATTTTGTCTGTACTATATTTGATTGCGTTATCCAAAAGGATAATAATCACCTGTTTTATCTTCAATTCATCTGCTGTAATCGTAATGGTATCTTCTTGATAATGAAAATTTATTTCTCGCCCATAGACCTCTTTGAATTGTTTAAGCACGTTCTCACATAAGGTTATTATATTCACTGATTTAATATCTAAAGTATTTTCCATTTCCGTATCGGCTAATTCCAGCAGCCTTTCCGTCATTTCCTGTATTCGGGTTGCCTCTGAATGAATTACATTTATAACATCCAATGCCTTTTCTTCGCTTTTTATCCGGCGTCGGCGCAAGAGATCTGCATAACTCTTTATTATCGTTAGCGGAGTCTTTATTTCATGTGAAGCATCTGAAATGAATTGCTTCTGTTTATCCAAATTCACATCCAATCTGCTCATCATCCGATTGAAAGTAACAGCCATTTTTTGCAGCTCATCTTTTGTTTCCTCTTGGATGACGATTTTTTTCGGAATTCCGCTTTGTTCAATATCCTCCATCGTATCAATCATATTGGAAATAGGTCTCATGATTACACTCGATAACCACCTGCCGCCAAGCAGCGATAACCCCGCCCCTAATAGGGTACAAAATGTGAGAATGGAAAGTAATACATCCTTCCCTAATTCAAGTCCTAGTAATCTATCTCCAATTTCTAAAGTTCCAACAACTTTACCTTTGGATTGGATAGGAACCCTAACGATTAATATTTGTTCTTCTTTATGCGCTTGTTTAATTGTAGTTCTATACACTTCTTGTTCAGAAGAAAATTCCCCTTTAAATTTCGTAAGCAAATAGTGGTCGCTGGACACTTCGCTACTGATTTTAGAATCAGGTTGAATGATCCTTATAAATGAATGATTCGTCAAATATGCGGTTAATTTTTTTTCTAATTCATGGGGCGTATCATCCATTTGTATTTCAGCAATGACATTTTGCGCTTTATGAATTAATATATCTTCTTCCATATTTACAGTAATCTTCATAAAAGAAAAAAATACAACAGCATTGACCGCAATCAACACACAGAGTATCCAAGCCGTAGTAATCAGGTTAATTTTTGTTGTAATTTTCATTACCTATTTCTCCCTTACAGTATAACCAATTCCTCTTACCGTCTGAATAATTGTCGGGTCAGAAAAACCTTCTTCCGTTTTCTTTCTTAAATGGCGGATATACACATCGATTACATTGGTCTCCCCTTCATACTCATAACCCCAAACATTCATCAGGATATTTTCTCGCGTCACGATTTTGTTTTTATTGGATAGTAAATAAATGAGTAAATCAAATTCCTTTGGGGTTAACGCTATGGAAGAATCCCCCCTCTTGACCTCTCTAGTATCGAGATTAATGAATAAATCTTTTATTGATAAGATCGTTTCCTCTTCTCTCGAAGCATTGGCAGTTATTGAATTATGACGTATAGCTGAACGTATTCTTGCCAATAACTCATCGATTTCAAAGGGCTTCGTTATATAGTCATTGGCCCCTTGATCTAGTCCTGTCACCTTATCCATTGTAATATTTCGAGCTGTTAAGAGGATGATTGGCAGTAAAGAGTTCTCATTTCGGATCCTTCTTAAAACTTCTATGCCATTCAGTTCAGGTAACATAACATCTAAAAGTACTAAATCTAATTTTTCTTGTAATGCAGCTTCCAGCCCCGACTTGCCGGTATGGGCAACAAGCACTTCATACCCCTCATATTCGAGTTCTATCTTTAATATCGTCGCTATCTGGACTTCATCTTCTACAACCAGAATACGCTGTTTCATTTAAAACCCTCCTACTTGAGTGGTATATGGCAAGGAGTTCACCACCACATGTATTTATCGTATCTAGCTAGGAATATTACTTGCATCTTAAACACGAAAAATTGTCCTCCGCTAAATAATTCAATCCCCTTTATATTTGCTCCAAAGTCCTGTATTTTAATCGTTTCCTTATAATTGAGATGCTCTTTCTACAATTTAGCATTCTTTGGCTTTTTATTTCACCTTTTAATTGATTTTTAATCCTTTTTTCAAGTTGCGTTAAGGTTGACTTGATATAGTGTCAGGGAACAGTAGAAATAGACAATAAGGTTTTATCGTAAACGAAATAAAACAAGAGAAGATAAGGGAATGAATGATACAAAAGGCTCATCCATCGGGCGTCAGATGTTGAACAAGGTTCCAGAAGTCATCATTTAATTCTGGATAATTAAAATAATGGCAATCACTGTGGGCGAGACGGCTGCACAATCTGAACTTGGGCTTGGCCAATACGACCTTAATCATGAATATTCTTTTGATCATAACGCTTTTCTTCCAATTCAAAGCGAGTAAGTATGTGCCAAGGATTTATTGGCTCACGGTAGTGATGATTGGCGTTGTAGGCACGCTAATTACCGACAATCTCGTGGACAATCTCGGGGTCAGTCTGGTGACAACAACTATCATCACAATCGCGATGCTTGCGACGTTTGCGGCTTGGTACGCGAGTGAAAAGACGCTGTCCATTCACACTATCTACACATCCCAAACGAGAAGTATTCTACTGGTTGGCCATCTTGTTCACCTTCGCCTTGGGTACAGCAGCTGGTGACCTCATAGCAGAAGGTCTCGATATCGGCTACTGGAAGTCTGCACTTATGTTCGCGGCGTTGAGTGGGGTGGTTGCCATCGCCCACTACGGTTTCAAACTAAATACAGTGCTTTCCTTTTGGATCGCCTACATCTTGACCCGTCCACTTGGCGCCTCTCTTGGCGACTCCCTCTCACAGCCGCGTGTTAAGGGTGGACTTGGTCTAGGTACGACGGGAACCAGTTTGGTCTTCCTCGTTATAATCTTAATCCTGGTCGTCCATTTGACCAAAACAAGAAGAGATGAAAGCAAAGTTGTGGAGTAGGGCAGGGCAAGTACAATCTTCTAAAATTCAGCTGTCCAACACTTAACAGGTTAAAGACCTCCGGGAAAGAGTACAACCTTTTCCCGATCTATCTGCTACATTTACTTGATACAACCTTCATTGTTCGGGTTTCATCCTATAGATTGCACCCATGCCGGGTGCACAAAAAAAAGGCCACCAAATTGGTGGCCCTTTCAATTATTTAAGATCTTTAAATCCGTATTTTTCAAAAACCTTCATTGAATCTTTATTTTGGAGATACTCGTAAAATAGTTGGGCTTCTTTAGGATGCGAACTTTCCTTAATCACACCTACCGGATAAATAATCGGATCGTGTAAATCTTCCTTCGCTGTTGTAACGATATCAACTTTTGATGAGCTCTTGGCATCCGTTTTATAAACAAGTCCTGCGTCCACATTTCCTGTTTCTACATATGTAAGCACTTGACGAACATCCTTGGCATACACCAGTTTTTCTTCAATCTCTTTCCAGAGATTCAGTTTTTCTAATGTTTGCTTAGCATATTGTCCTGCTGGTACTGACTCAGGGGTACCGATGGATATTTTAGTAAATTTAGTAAGGTCTTCTATCGATTCAATCCCTTTATCGGAACCTTTTGGCACTACTAGCACTAATTCATTGCCTACTAAATCGATCCCTTTTTTCTCTTCAATATGATCTTCATCTACTAATTTATCAAATTTGTCTTCTGCTGCAGAGAAAAACAGATCCACAGGTGCGCCTTGGGAGATTTGTTGTTGAAGAGCTCCAGAAGCTCCAAAGTTATAGTTAACTTTTACATTTGCATTTTCTTTTTCAAATGCCTTTTTTATATCATTTAAGGCATCTTGTAAACTTACGGCGGCCGAAATCGTCAATTTTACTTTCTCGTCAGCATGTTGCTTCTGCTTTCCTGTGACTTTTTCTTCATCACTTGAACACCCTGTGCCCACTATGACAAGCACCATAAGCGAGAAAAGCATAAGATATATTTTTTTCAAAGTCGCTCTCCCTTTCTAACTAATTATAACTAGTTATATCTAATTATAACCAGTATAAGACAGATAAAAGATTTTAATCAATGCTTTTTTGCTGTGAATTTTCTTTTTAAAGGACTCTAAGATACAATAAAGAACGGAGGGATGCACATGTCAAAAGAGCTTTCCTATACCATCGAGGAAGTGTCACAGCTTTTAAAGGTATCTAAATTGACGATTTATGATCTTGTAAAAAAGGGGGAGCTCCCTGTATTTCGTGTGGGAAGGCAGATGAGAATGGATGCAAAAGACTTGGAGATGTACATTAATAACCATAAGTCCCATACATCCCCAGTTTCTGTTGCCGAACCCCAAAGGAATGAAGTGAAGAATTCTCTTAACCTTGTCATCAGTGGGCAAGACATGGTGTTAGACATACTAGGGCAACACATTGAGAAGGACTCCAGCTATAAAACATTACGATCTAACACAGGAAGTCTAAGCGGGCTTATATCCATGTACAATGGGGATTCAGACATTGTTAGTTTGCATATGTTTGATGGAGATACTGGGGAATATAATCTTCCTTATATAAAAAAGATTTTGGTAGGTTATCCTTATATTTTACTTAACCTTGTTTCAAGGAAAGCTGGATTATATGTTAAAAAGGGAAATCCTTTAGACCTTACAGGTTGGACTGATTTAAAACAGAAAGACTTGGCCATCATCAATCGAGAAAGAGGATCGGGAGCAAGAATTCTTCTTGATGAGCAGCTAAGGATTCATAAGATTCCGCCTAAAAGCCTTAAGGGTTATGAAAATGAAGAAACCAACCATTTAAGTGTCGCATCAGCTGTTTCATCAGGTATTGCGGATGTAGGGGTGGGAATTGAAAAAGCTGCAAAAATCGTTGGAATCGACTTTGTTCCATTAATTACAGAACGTTACGACCTTGTTATTTTAAAATCCTCGAAAAACGAACAGCTCATAAACATTGTTAAGCGCATTTTAACATCGAATCCATTTCAAACTGAAATCAACGCTTTAGGTGATTATGATATTTCCCAGACCGGCTCTATCATTTACGAGACATTTTAAACAGGAAGGCTACTGATTCAGCAGCCTTCCTGTTTAGTATGCAGTTTTTAATAGGTTAAAGAGCACATTCTTCAATTTCAAATCCCAGGTCTTCGATGATTCCCCAATCGGCTGTGGGTTCTTGTCCGGCTGTCGTTAAATAATCGCCGACGAAGATGGAATTGGCTGCATAAAGTGCCATTGGCTGCATGGAACGGAGATTGACCTCCCGACCGCCGGCCAGACGGATTTCTTTACTCGGATTAACGAATCTCATCATCGAAATCAATTTCAGGCATTTAGTGGGGGTCAACTCGGAAGTTCCCTCAAGCGGCGTTCCGTCAATTGCATTGAGAAAATTACAAGGAATGGAATCTGCATCAAGGCTTCGTAAGGATAGGGCGATTTCCACCGCTTCCGCCTCAGATTCCCCCATACCGAAAATGGCGCCAGAGCATGGGGACATCCCGGCATCCTTCACAGCTTCAACTGTATCCACCCGGTCTTCATATGTATGTGTCGATGTAATTTTGCTATAGTTTTCCTGTGATGTATTCAAGTTGTGGTTGTAGCGATGAACGCCTGCTTCCGCCAGTTTGCCGGCATGTTCCTCATTCAGGAAACCTAAACAGCAGCAGATTTTAAGGTCCGTCGTTTCGCGGATTTCTTTTACCGCTTCAATGACATGATCGATTTCCCTGTTGGTCGGACGCCTGCCGGACGCAACGATGCAATAAGTACCCGCTTTGCGGCGAATTGATTCTTGCGCTCCCTCGACAATCTTTTCTTTAGTAAGCCAAGCATATTTATCGATCGGGGCTTCCGAAACGATCGACTGCGAGCAGTAGCCGCAATCTTCGGGACATAATCCTGACTTCGTATTGATGATCATATTCAATTTAACCTTTTTCCCATAATGGTGCTTACGTATGTGATAGGCAGCATTCAGAATTTCCAAAACCTCTTCGTCTGGGGCTTGTACGATGGATAATGCCTCTTCCTCCGTCACTTTATATCCTTTGATAACGTTCTCCGCTAACATCTTCCAATCCCTTACCAATGTTTCCAAACCTAATCCCTCTTTTCTTTTAATGTCTATATTCCTTCCCATGAATCTTTCACGATTATTACCTGAATCCTCGGAACGGATTGAATCATTTTGCCCATTCAAGACAAAATAAAACGCTAAATATGTTAACCTTTAAAATTTTAAGTTAACATATAAATTGAATAATAACACACAAACAAAATATGATTCAATGGTCTTTTTTCAATATTTTCCTAGTCTGCCCTTTAAATCATAAGGAAGCTTGCATTTTATATGTTAACTAAATATATAAATTAGTTGACATATAAAATAGGATTCAGGCAAACTAATAGTGGGCATTCTGCCAGCACTTTCTAAAAAGGAGGTTGAAAACTTGAAAGCAAGGACGATTTCTTATGTGGCCCTTTTTACCGCGTTAACTGCCATTGGCGCCTTTATTAAGATACCTATCCCTTACATACCATTCACACTGCAAATTCTGGCAGTCTATTTGGCAGGCGCATTATTGGGGCCCCGGCTTGGGATGCTCAGTCAGTTATGCTACGTCTTGATCGGACTTATCGGGGTGCCCCTGTTTGCTGAAGGCGGGGGATTCGGCTATATATTCAAACCCACTTTCGGCTATTTGCTCGGATATATATTGGGAGCCTATGTAAATGGATGGCTGATCAACCGGTTTTCCCTCTCCACGATTCGTTCCATATTCTTTGCTAATGCCGCCTCTTTGCTGACCGTTTACTTTTTCGGCTGCATCTGGCTGTATGGTGCGATGAAGTGGATTGTAGAAACGCCGCTTTCCATCAACCAAACGATACTTTACGGCTTCTTATTACCTGTACCCGGTGATTTACTGCTATGCATTCTATGTGCTGCCATCATTCAACAAGTACGTCCGCGCATTGCAAAATATATAAACGTAAAGGAGCTGAATCATCCATGGGCCAAGCCTACTTTATAACTGGAACTGGCACGGATATTGGAAAGACCATCGTCACGAGTGCACTCTATCTGTCTCTTCAAACATTGGGAAAAAGCGTCACGATATTCAAGCCATTTCAAACTGGAATCAATGAGGAAAATAATACATACCCGGATATATCTTGGTTTGAGAAGGAACTTGGTGTAAAGGAATCAGGGTTTTACACACTGGAGCCAGAAACCTCCCCACATTTGGCGATTAAATTAACTGGCAGTCAAATCGATGAGAAGAAAGTCGTGGAAAGGGTTCATGAACTTGAGGAAATGTATGACATCGTATTAGTCGAGGGCGCTGGCGGATTGGCTGTGCCGCTCATTGAACGGACGGAAGGTTTCTATATGACGGCGGACTTCATAAGGGATTGCGGCATGCCTGTCCTCTTCGTATCCACAAGCGGTTTAGGGGCGATTCATGATGTCGTGACGACCCATTCTTATGCCCAAGTCCATGATATAAACGTGAAAACCATTTTGTATAATCATTACCGGCCAGAAAATCGGATTCATCAAGACAATATCGAAACCATCGAAAAGCTGACTGGGCTGAATGGCCTCGCCTGCATCCCCACAATGGCAGATGTCAGAAAAGACTTGAGGAACTGCATCCTTGATTTACTTGGTAATCAAAATTATACCCAACAACTGAAAGAGGTGTTCAAAGCATGAATAGTCAGGATTTAGAACAATGGGATAAGGAATATGTATGGCATCCGTTCACACAAATGAAAACGTATCGGGAAAGTAAACCGCTGATCATCGATCGCGGCGAAGGCAGCTACCTGATAGATGTGGATGGCAAACGCTACCTCGACGGCTATGCTTCATTATGGGTGAATGTGCACGGGCATAACGAGCCTGAATTGAACAGCGCCCTTATTGAACAAGTGAATAAAGTCGCGCACTCCACTCTGCTTGGATCTGCGAATGTACCATCGATCTTACTGGCAAAAAAACTGGCAGAGATCACTCCTGGTTCTTTATCGAAAATCTTCTACTCCGACACGGGATCTGCCGCTGTGGAAATCGCCCTTAAAGTTGCTTATCAATATTGGCAGAATATCGATCCCGTCAAGCATCAGAATAAAAACAAATTCGTCTCACTTGACGAAGCATACCACGGCGATACTGTCGGAGCTGTGAGTGTGGGCGGAATGGATCTATACCATAGAATCTTTAAGCCCCTCTTATTTCAACGGATTTCCGCCCCTTCACCATATGCCTATCATATGACTGAATATGGGGATCAAGAAGCCGTGAAAAACCATTGCTTGAAGGAACTGGAGAAGTTACTGCAAGAACAATCGGAGGAAATTGCAGGATTGATCATCGAACCTCTGGTGCAGGGGGCTGCTGGCATCATAACCCATCCTCGGGGCTTTTTGAAAGAGGTCGAACAATTATGCAAAAAATACAATATCCTCTTAATTTGCGATGAGGTGGCCGTAGGATTCGGTCGCACCGGTACCATGTTTGCCTGCGAACAGGAAGATGTCGTCCCCGATATCATGTGTATGGGCAAAGGGATCACTGGGGGGTATATGCCACTCGCAGCCACCATCATGAACGAGCAAATCTTTCAATCCTTCTTGGGAGAACGGGAAGAACATAAAACCTTCTATCACGGCCACACCTATACAGGAAACCAGCTAGCCTGTGCACTGGCCCTGAAGAATATCGAGCTGATGGAAAGCCGTAATCTCATTAAAGACATCCAGAAAAAATCAAAATACCTATCAAAAAGGCTGCAAGCACTATCCGAACTTCCGATAGTCGGCGATATTCGCCAGCGCGGCTTCATGATTGGAGTGGAAATCGTTAAAGACCGTGAAACAAAAGAAACGTTCACCCTCCAAGAGAATGTCGTTTCCGGAATCATCCATACAGCACGGGAAAATGGCCTGATCATCCGGGAACTTGGTCCCGTCATCACGATGATGCCGATCCTTTCCATGTCAGAAAAGGAACTCGATTTCATGGTCGAAACCGTCTACCGTGCCATCCAGGAAGTCTCCATTCATAAAGGATTGATTCCAGCAGCAAACTGATTCAATAAGAACCGGAAGAGCAGGGCTCATCCGGTTCTTTCTTTTCTTTGCAGGGGACTTCGTGAAATACGCAGCCATTAAAAGAAAGATCACAGATAATGTCCACAGTGTGATTCCCTTCCATGGGAAATCAACTGTTAAACCAATCATCTGCACGGCTGCACTTAATAAAATGCAAATCATCATTGCCCGGATTTTCATCCTGCACCCCCCTCTCGTTAATTCCATTCTATAAAAAATTTTCATATGAGAATTTTTACTTTAATTCAATTTTCTTGGACCAAAACTCTAATGCCTCCATTGGCTCTTCTCTTGTGTGTATATAATACAATTCCACATCACTTGGTTTTACGTTCCCTGGGAGATCGAATGTAAATTCAAATTCACTATTTGTATGTAAATCAAAAATTTGCGGTTCCCACTCGAGATGAGTTTTTTGCCCAAACCAATTTTGTACTTCTTTCTCTAAAAACTCCCCATCCATTTCATTATAGGATTTAACTCTATTTCGTTTAACATTGGAGACTTTCTCATTATTAGGGACATAGAAAACAAGAAAATCAGCAGGAAATCGATACGCATCTAACCGATCCTTCCAAACTCCCCCCACGAAGTATGCTTCATTTTCTTTATGGACAGTTAGTTGCAATGAGTCAGGTGTTGTGTGGTACAACGTATGATAAATGAAGTATCCTATAAATGAAATGACTGCTAGTAAAGGACTAAACAAGAATATCGATACTACCCTTTTTCTCTTCAAAAAACGAATGCCTCCATATGTACAGCCTATAATGATGAATATGATAATAAGAAACATGAAAATCCCCTTAAATATTTTATTAATGAGTACAACTTATTTTCTTAAAATAAAAAATTAAAATAGCGAATCAAACAAAGGGATTTCCGGCGGCATCCCGGCTTCAGGCAAGAAATAAATGAAAATGGTGAAACAAATGATAAGCACGGAAAAGATGATGGCAATAAACGAAATGCCCAAGAGAAATTTCTTTCCTGCTAAATATAAGCTGATCACCAGACTTGCAAACCCAATGATCAAATAAACGCTGGCACCAACAAATGAATTCAGCTTTGGAAGAATCCCTGTGATGAAAAGCAGAACGAAAGTCATTTGCAGGGATATGCATATTCCAAGTAAACGTTTCATTTTTACCTCCTGTCTATAATTTCTCTACTCCTATTTTCAGCTACTTTGGAATGAATCATCATTGTTTTTTTAGCATAAACTATGAAGCTGCTAAAACATCATATCAATTTTTTGGTAAAAATGGTATTCGATGAATCCCGCATGGTCGATAACTATTACCAGGCGAAAAAGCAAGATGCACAAAATAATAATAATAAAAAAGATGACCCCGGTTAACTCGGAGGCCATCTTTTTTTTGCTGCTGGCTAAGTGTTAGCGAATGCCTTTCATATAACCTTGAATCTTTGGTGATAAGACCATAAGGACCAGTCCAAGGACCATTGAAGCGACACCGATCACGCCAAAATAAGCCATTTCGGTTTGGGGCGTGTAGAATCTGACGATTTGTGCGTTCAGTGCTTGTGCTGCTGCACTTGCCAGGAACCACAGGCTCATCGTTTGTGCCGAGAATGCGGCCGGAGCCAATTTTGTAGTTGCTGAAAGTCCAACAGGAGATAAACAAAGTTCTCCAAGCACTACAAGGAAATAACTAAGTACAAGCCATAGCGGATTGACCAATGCGTCGGATCCACCGAAATAAACAGGAAGCAGGATCACCAGGAATGATAAACCGGCGAACAATAATCCGATTGAGAATTTCTGAGGAATGGTCGGCTGACGCTTTCCTAGTTTAATCCATAACCATGCGAATACTGGTGCAAGGGTAATGATGAACAAAGGGTTCAAAGATTGGAACCATGCCGGGTTTATTTCTAGTCCAGCAAAATTCAACTGTGTCCGTTTGTCTGCATAGCTTGCTAATATAGTTGCACCTTGCTCTTGAATCGCCCAGAACATGACAGCTGCTATAAACAAAGGAATATAGGCAATCAAGCGTGAACGTTCAACAGAAGTTGTTTTAGGGCTGCGATACATGAAAATGAAATAAAGGGTCGGAATAACGATCCCTAGGATACCTACAAGATTAATAAAGGTTTTAATCGTTAAGATGCCTTTAGCGGCGGTAATGCCGATGATGGCAGCTAAGATAAGTGTAGCTATCCCCAATTTCGTGAATACGCTTTTCTTTTCATTCTGTGATAATGGGTTCGCAGGAAGAGTTCCAGCAAGGCCCAGGTTCTTTTTCTTTGTTGCAACAAAGACGATAAGACCAATTAACATTCCAATTGCTGCAAGTCCAAAACCAAGATGGAAGCTGTAGCCCATTCCGACGGTACCGACAACAAACGGTGAAAGGAATGCACCCATGTTGATACCCATATAGAATATACTGAAACCGGAATCCCGGCGTTCGTCATTTTCTGCGTAAATTTCACCGACAATGCTGGAAACATTCGGTTTTAATAACCCAGTACCAAGAACAATGAGTACCATGGAAACAAAGAACATGGAGAGACTGCCTGGTACAGCAAGGACAATATGCCCGAGCATGATCAAGATACCACCGTAAAATACGGCTTTGGAAGTCCCGAAGATCCTATCGGCAAGCCATCCGCCAATTATACCTGACATATATACTAAAGATCCGTAAATGGATACAAGGGCAAGGGCTGTGTGTTCATCAAGACCAAGTCCCCCTTTAGAAACTTCGTAATACATATAGTAAACAAGAATGGCCTTCATACCATAATACGAGAAACGCTCCCAGAACTCAGTAAAGAAAAGGGTGAATAATCCTTTAGGGTTTCCAAAAAAACCTTTTTGAGGTACACTATCCACAATTTTCTGTTTATTTATCGTTGCCATACCTAGCCCTCCTTTTATTATTGTATAATAACTTTTATTTTCTCTATTGTAAACAAATATTTAGTATATTTAAATAAATAATTTAAATATACTATAGAAGCT